>CANRFG010000008.1 GCA_947629815.1 uncultured Bacilli bacterium | reverse complement strand
TTAAAAATAATAAATTATTTATATGCGATAATTGTAATACTAGAATGACACCCAAAACTATTGAAGCCGATTTCTAGTATTTAGCCTTTTTTTTCAAACGGATTTAATTGCCAAATTTTTGTCGTGAATTTTTTTATTTGTTAACTATTAGTTATCAAAAACAAACAAAATTTTTTTGAAAGGAAATTCCTAATATATAAAAAACACACCTGCATATTGGCAACCAATATGCGTGTGTATTTTACATTAATTATCTTCTTTTAATTCTTGTAATCTTAGTTCTAGTCTTTTAATTTAAGCTTGTTTTCTCTTTTGCTTTTTCTCATCAATTATCTCTTGAGATTCTTGCCAAACACTTTTACTTTCGATTACACTCATATTTAAAAACTCAAAATAACTTTTGTAATCCCAAATGATTTCAAAATAAGCAGTATAGTAATCGTCACATCTAGTTTCGACATCCCCTAAATAAAAACAATACTCACTTGCAAATGTATCAAATTTTTGTGATTCAACTAATTTTTTGATTAAGCTATAACCTTCATCTGAATTTTGCCAAAATGGACTTTTAAATTTAACCTTGGCAATTCCATTATTTTGATTTGGATTTTTTTGTAATTCTTCCGAAAATCTTTTTAATAAAATTTTTAACAATTTATTTTGACATTTTTTATCAATGCTACTAATTTCAGTGCTTTTAATATTTGAATAATTTTGAGCACTGATATTAAAAAGCGTATCATTATATTTCATATAAACCCTCCTTGCTAATATTTTAACATTTCTAGTATTATTTATCAAGGAATTTATTTAAACATCATTAATAATTATCAAAAAAAGATTTAATATGAACTATTATACTAATTTATTTACATGTTTTCAATTGCCTAATAAAAAGGATAATGCTTGTTTATCCAAACTGCTATATAAAAAGAGCACAAAATAATATAATATTTAGTGAAATAAATAATAATTAGTATAACTCCACATTTTGTTTGGATAATTTTATAAATACATAATGCATAATTATTTACGAAAAAATAAAAAATATGAATCAAGAAAAAATTGGTAAATTTATTAGCAAACTAATGATATAGTAATACTTCATTATCAAAATTATTCTATAACTTATTATAAATTGCCAAAGAAACTTGCATATTAACAATCAATATATGTATAGTCATATCAGTATTAATTAGTAGTAGTTTTATTAGTATCTTTTTCCATTTTATAATTTAATGTTCTTACTAAACGTTTTACTAATTTAGATTTTTTAGGTTTTAAAAATTCCTTTGCTTCATCATTCAAATCCTGATTAAAAAGAAAATAATATTCTGATAATTTATCCCAATCTCCAATTTCTACTTCACCTATGCTTCTTTCTCTCATTGATTTTTGCGCTGCTAAAACTAAATCTTTTTTCTGTTCTCCAAAGAAAATATAGAAATCGTTTTCAATATCCCACCAAAAATCTGCATAAGGGTAAGTTTTCTTTCCTGCTAAATATTCTGGAAGAGTACACCTTTTTTTCAAATAATTATTTCTCCCCATTGCTAATTCTTCAACAATTTTAGATATATGTTCTATAAACATTTTTGGAGCATATACCATTAATGGTTCTCCTTTAGAATTTACATATTGAGAAAAAGTAAACACATCATAAAAATCAATATTAGTTATCATTCTTTGCGTTGATTCAGGTAATGCTCCTCTTTCAAATTCAAAGCCTCCCATATAATTTAAATAAACAATTGAATTTCTCCCTGTAATCTCTTTAATTTCACCTTTAAATACACCAGATTGAACTAAATAGCATTTATGTCTTTGTAATTTATTACTCATAATCAAAAACTCCTTTATACCGATTATTATACTATATTCAAATGTTTTTATCTATATAATTTACTAAATATATTTTAGAATCAATTTATGCTATATTTAAATTGATGTAAAACATTTTTATATAAAAAAAGAAGATAAACTCTTCTTTAATCAGATATCTCAATATATTTCTTTGAATTATTTTGTTCTTTTTGTTCCTTTTTAGGAATGTCTAATCTTAATATACCATTTTTAAATGATGCATGAATGTCATCTTCTGTTACTTCATCACCAATATAAAAACTACGAGAACATTCACCAAAATATCTTTCACGGCGTACAAATTTTCCTTCTTCTTTTTCTTCATCATGGCTATCCATAGTAGCAGTTACATTTAAATAACCATTTTCAATGTTAATTTTGATATTTTCCTTTTCATATCCTGGTAAATCAATTATTATATTATAATTATCTTTACCCTCCTTGATATCAGTGCGCATTACTTTTGTTTCATGATTATTAAAGAATGGATCATCAAACAAATCTTTCCACAAATCAAAATCACTATTTCTTCTTGGTATCATCATCATATCTCATTCTCCCTTTCTTTATACAATTATAATACCCATAAATGACTTTTTTATATCACTTACATATATAATTATATCACTTTTTTTAGCAATTGCAAGTGTCGAGTGCTAATTAATGAAATATTTTTCATTTTTAATGAAAAGAGAATGTATAATAATTTAATTAGAACAATGGAGCAAACAATCTTAAAATAGCTTGCCATAAAGATTTTATAAATCCTGTTTTAACATCACTATCATTTAACTGTTTACTAACAGCAAAAGTATCATTGAAATCTTTATATATATCTTTAATTGCTTTAACATTTTCCATATAAATACCATTTTCAAAATGAAGATATAAGCTTCTATAATCCATATTTATTGTTCCAACTACTGCTCTTACATCATCTGATAAAAATACCTTTGAATGAACAAATCCTTCAGTATATTTATAAATTTTTACTCCATTATCATGTAAAACTTTAAAAAATGATACTGTTTGAGTATAAACTATTTTTTTATCAGGAATTCCTGGTACAATTATTCTAACATCTACTCCCCTTTTAGATGCCCTACAAAGAGAATTAACCATATCCGTATCAATTATTAAATAAGGTGTCATTATATATAAATAATCTTTAGAACTATTAATCATATTAATATATACATCTTCCCCTATTAAATCTCTATGTAAAGGAGTTACTCCATAAGGAATTACATAACCATTACCATTTTTACTATTTTTAAAATCATACTTGAATTTAGTAATATCATCATCTTCTTTTGTATTAGCGTTCCATAAAGTTAAAAACATAACTGTTAAATTCCATATAGAATCACCAACAATTTTAATACCATTATCTTTCCAAATACCTAATTTACTATTTATGTTTATATATTCATCACTTAAATTAACTCCACCAGAAAATGCCACCTTACCATCTATAATAGTCATTTTTCTATGGTCACGATTATTCATAAATATTCCACCAAAAGTACTTAATTTATTAAATGAAATACATTTTATACCATATTTAGCAAGTTGTTTAGAATAACTAGTTGAAAGCATCGCAATACTTCCCATATCATCATACATTATTCTAACATCTACACCTTGTGATGCTTTTTCTTTTAATATGTCTAAAATACCATTCCACATAGTTCCTTCATTTATAATAAAATATTCAATAAATATAAATTTTTCAGCTTTTTTAAGTTCTTTTATTAACTCTGGATAAAAAATTTCTCCAAAGTTATAATAAGTAACATCGTTATTAGTACTTGCAAAATAATTTGTTCTATTTATTAAATATCTAATATTATCTAAATTCTTATCTTCTATTTCTTTTCTTATTTCATCATCTTGAACTAATAATTCACTATATTTTTTTTCATGTTCAAATATACTTTTTAATAATTTATTTTTAGAATAACTTTTACCTAAAGTGATTAATAAAATTGTACCAAATATTGGAAATATCAAAATTAATATTACCCATGGTAAATCATTAGAAAGTCTTGTACTTTCTTTTAAAATACCAAGCACAATTAATACACTTATGATACTATAAAATATTGTTATTATTCCAAGGTATTTATAAAAAAATAACCTTATCATAATTGAAAAGCCAAATTGTAAAACAACACCTATTAAAACTATTAAAACTCTTTTTACTGCATTTAACATAATATAACTCCTTTAAAACAAATTTTTTTAATATATAATTTTTATTTACACTTTAATTTTACTATTGTAAATCTTTATAAATACATTATATACCTTTAAAAATAATTTGAAAATATCATAACTTATAAAAAAATGATTTTAATATTTAAAATCATTTAAAATTATTATTGAATTTTTTGAACTAAAACACTAACTATTGGAACTGCTAAAGAAGATTCGATAGATAATTGTTCAACTTTAGGTCCTGCAACTACAAAAGATGCTGTACCGGTATTCGTAAGCTCAAACCATTCTGCATTTGGAACATTTACTGTACCAAATCCTGTAAGTAATGATGTAGTTGTACTACTTCCCCAAACAGAACAACCTGCATAAACAGTAGGTTCCCCTACTTTTTTTAGTCCAACAGATATAATATTAGGATTAGGTTCATCATTATTTCTTATAGTATGTGCATGAACTATAAAACTTACAACATACAATCCAGGTTTTAAAAAAGTAAATGAACTATTTTCAGGACTAAAGTAAAATGCGTCATCAGTATCAAGCATTTCCACTTCAAGTGGAAGTTGCATACCAGGCTCAATTTTCACACCATCTGGAAATCCTTCACTAGTCGCTAAAAAAAATGCAGTAGGGATTTTAAGTGGTCCTGGAATTCCTTGTGGACCTTGTGCTCCTTGTGGTCCTGCTGGACCTTGTAATCCCCTTTCTCCCTGTGGACCTGGAATACCTTGAGGTCCTTGTGCACCTCTTACGCCTTGAGGACCTTCTTCACCTTGTGGTCCGGTTGGTCCTTGTATCCCTTGAATACCTTGTGCTCCTCTAGGACCTGCTGGACCTGGTGTTCCTTGCTCTCCTTGTGGTCCTCTAATTACTCCTACATTTTTCCAACTATCATTTTCCTCTGACCAAACATATAAATCAGAATCAACTAAATAAGAAGCTCCTGGCGTTCCTGTTGGATGTGCTACTTCTAATTGTGAAAATGTATCATAAGAACCTAATATTGTAACACTTGTTCCATCATTTCCTTTCGCGCCTGTATTTCCAATAGGGCCTCTTTCCCCTGTTGGTCCAGTTGGTCCTTGAGGGCCTACTTCACCCTGTAATCCTCTTTGTCCACGAACACCTTGCTCTCCTTGTGGTCCAGGTTCTCCTTGAATACCCATTTCACCCTGTGGACCTTCTACACCTTGTGGTCCTGTATCTCCTTTAGGACCCCTAAATGTTCCTACATCTACCCAACCCATTGAATCAGACCATATATATATTTCATCACCTACTATATATGAATCACCTAAATTACCTGTTGGATGAGTATTTTCTAATTCTTCCTCACTTGAAAAAGTTCCCAAAATATTTATTGCAGGAGCAGGAGCTCCTGATTCTCCTGTTGGTCCTGTTGGACCTGTTGGCCCTTGAGGTCCCATAACGCCAATACAATCTGGTTTACATTTCTTATCTTCTTCTATCTTTTTTAACGCTTTCTCATAAGTATCCATAATTTTCCCCCTATAATATATTATGATACTTATATATTGTGAACACATTTTAATAAACATTTACATTTATTAGACTATTTCAAATGTAAATCTTATTCAATTTCTAAAACATAATTTTATATATAAAAAAATAACCTTTTGCGAAGATTAGGTTATTTTTTAATTATTATTTCTTTTCCTTTTGGTGCTTCCATTTCATCAAGTTTCTGTAATATTACATTTATTACTTTTTCTTGTTTCTTCATTTGTTTTTGAATTTTATTTGCTTTCTTTATAAGTTTTTTTCTATCAATATAATCTTTTATGTAATTATCTTTTTTTTGGCTTTTCATCTTTTTCTTGCCCCCCAATCTATATCATCATCAAAATCACTTAAATTCCATTCTAAATTTGCTCCTAAATTTTGGATTTCATCTTGTGTATTTTGATTATGATTAGCATTTAGACTATTTAATGTTTCTTCTAACCTTTCAAATCTAGCTTGTGTTTTTGCCAATGTCGTTTTATATTTTTCTCTTAAAGTGCGTAATGTTTTTTCACTTAATATTCTTTCAAAATTATTATTTAAGAGAACTACTTGTTTTTCAACATCATAACAACCTACAATGAATTTAGGGTCTAAATAATATGTTATTTTACCATTTGATGAAATTACTTCATTATAGAAAGCGCCAAATTTTTCACCATCTAAATCAGCACTATCACCTAACCTATTAATATATTCTAATGGTAGTCGTATCAAAATTATTTTTTTTGAATCTTGGTGTTGCCATTCATTTAATTTTTGACGTAATGCTTCTATATTAGTAGTATCTAATCCAATAGTTGTATAGTATAAAGAATTATCTTTTGTTCTTAATCCATTCTGAAATATTGATTGTATGGTATCATTCATATTTCCTGTTCTTCCTATTCCATGTCCTAAACAAATATACCCATTTTCATTAAGAACAGAATAAATATTTTCAAGTGGAATAGCATCAGTATTATTTGAATGTCGTTGTTCGTATAAATTTTTAAAATAATTTATTTGATTTATATATTTATTTTGACTTTCATCAAAGACCCATATTCCTAATAAATCTTTTATTGAAATCGCACCCATTTGTCCATCTTTTAATTTATCTTCTGATACTTCTAATACAGGTCTTTTATCATAATAGAAAGTATTTTCACCACCTCTAGTCCAAAATATTTCGTTTGTGTGTCCACCCATTAGTTTACCAGCTTTTGGTCGAACATATCCACAGTTTATTATATCTTCAATTTGATTTAATCCAGTCACTCTATAATTGGAAGTAGAAGAAGTTGACATAGCAATAGGTATATCTTTACCTATTGCTAAATTATTTATGAAAACTCTATTTCTTGAATCATTAATACGCTCACTATTCATAAATAGATTTCTCCTTACTAGCCATTATCTTTTGTATTAATGCTCATAGGAATACTAATATTTCCATTTACATCTTTAATCCATACATAATATTTTTTGTTTTGATAAATAGAGATAATTGCTGTATTATTATCAACTTTCTTCCAACACAAAGCATTATCATTTGGTGTACTTTTTGTTGATTTAACACAATACTCAATAGTATCACCAGACATAGTGATTTTTAATTTATTGTTTTCTATATCTAATGATTCAATTTTAGCGCTCATATCTTCTTCTACTTTTACATAGTATGAATCACTCTCATTATTTCTAGGAAGAATATTAATAATTGTTACTGCTGTAAATATACATAATACAACTATCCCTGAAAATACTATAAATGAAGTTTGATTATTATTTTGATTATTTTTTTTCATCTTTTCACCTCCATATAATCTTTAAATAATCTTACATATAATGGCTTAATTAATTCACCTAAAACAAAAGTTACAAAACATATACCCAATGTAATTAATACATCTTCTATTCTTAATCCCCCTACAATAAAGAACTTGGATAATCCTGTTGTTAACACTAATATCTGTATTATTGCAAGTACTACTAAACTTATTATCAATCTCTTATTTTCAAAAAATCTTTTATTAAATACAGACTTTTTCAAATTCCTACAAGATAGTGAATATAGCAATTCATTCGCTATCAAATAAATAAACATTAATGACCCAGCAAAACTAGCATCATAATTATTAGCATAATATAAGAATAACATTATCATTATTATCGATTTAAATATAGCGCTGATAATAATTTTCGCGTTTAAAAATGGAGTAAAGAAACTTGAATTTGATCTATTACAAGGTATATCTTCCATTATGTCATCATCTGATTTTTCAAATGCTAACATTATTGCTGGAATAGAATCAGTAACCAAATTTAGCCATAAAAGTTGTAATGTAGTAAACATTTCCATATTTAATAACATTGATACAAATACCAAAATTACTTCGACTATATTTCCAGCAAGTAAGTAAAGAATAATTTTCTTTATATTAGCAGTTATTCTTCTTCCCTCTTCAACACCATCAACTATTGTTGAGAAACTATCATCTACTAAAATACAATCCGCAACTTTTTTAACAACTTCTGTACCAGTTATTCCCATACCAATACCTATATCTGCTTTTTTTATTGCTGGTGCATCATTTACTCCATCTCCAGTCATTGCAACTACATATCCTTGTTGTTGTAATGCTTCAACAATACGAAGCTTTGTATTTGGACTAATTCTTGCATAAACTTGGTAATATTTTACTGCCTCCACAAGTTCATCATCTGTCATTTTATCAACAATTTTTCCTTCTATCGCTTTATCATCGCTATCAATAATATTTACCGATTTAGCAATTGCAGTGGCTGTATTAATACTATCACCTGTTATCATAATAGGTTTTAATCCTGCTTTATGACAAATTTCAATAGCATTTGGTACACTTTCTCTAGGTGGGTCCATCATTCCAATTAATCCTATGAAAATCATATTATGTTCTGGATCATCAATATTTTCATATTTATAAGCGAATGCTAAAAGCCTTAAAGATTTAGCTGATTGTTCTTTTTCAATTTCAAATATTTTCTGTCTATACTCTGGGGTCATCATAAATATTTTCCCATTTACTATATATGAAGAACAATTATTAATAATGGAATCTAAACTTCCTTTTGTAAATGAATAAATCTTATCTTGAATTTGATTTATAGTACTCATCATTTTACGATCTGAATCAAATGGATATTCTTTAATTCTTTGATTAGTATTAACTACATTCTTATTAATCTTTTCCAAATATTTGTATATTGATACTTCTGTTTCATCACCTATATAAATATCATTATTTTTAGTAACATTTTGGCAATTGCTAGCACAACATACAAGCAATCCTAGATTAGTAATATTATCATTATCAGTGTATAATTGTTCATTCACATATATTGATTTTACTAGCATTTTATTCTGTGTTATAGTACCAGTTTTATCAGAACAAATAATATCTGTTGAGCCTAATGTTTCAACTGATGACATTTTTCTAATAATGACATTCTTTTTTGCCATAGCAGTCATACCTAACGACAAAATAATTGTAATTATAGATGACATTCCTTCTGGAATTGCCGCAACTGCAAGTGATATAGATAACATAAGAATATCAAAAAAATCATTTTTCATAAGTAAACCTATTATTAACATGACAACTATAATTCCCAATATTATATAAGTTAATACTTTGCTAATTTGATTTACTTTCTTTTGAAGTGGAGTTATATCACTTTTTTTATCAATTAAACTTGTAGCTATTTTACCCAATTCTGTTTTCATTCCAGTAGATGATACAACCACAAAAGCATGTCCATTAGTAACATTACAACCAGCAAATACCATATTCTTTCTTTCATATAATTCTTTTTCTTCATTAATATTTGAATTATCTTTTTTTATGGATTTTGATTCACCAGTTAATGTAGATTCATTCACTTCTAAACTTTCTGACATGATTATTCTTGCATCTGCTGAAACATAATCACCTGCTTCTAACTCTAAAATATCACCAACAACAATATTACGAACATCAATAGATTTTTTAATACCATTTCTTATAACATAGTTATTAGTAACAAACATTTTATTTAATTCTTGTATAGCAACATCTGCCTTTTTTTCTTGGATAAAACTTAATATTGCATTTATAACAACAATTACTATTATTATAATTGAATCAATATAAGATTCATTACGAACATAAGAAATAACTGCTGAAAATATTGATGCAAATATTAATAAAATAATCATAAAGTCATTAAATTGTCCAAAAAATAATGCAAAATTAGATTTTTTCTTTTTTTCTGTTAATTTATTTTCTCCATCTCTTAATAATCTTTTTTCTGCTTCTTCATCAGTTAATCCTTTTTCGTTTGTCTCCAATCTATTATAAAGTTCTTCCACTGTTTCATTATAAACATTTAATTTCTTTTCATCTCTCATAATTTTACCTTCCTATATTGTTAATAAACATAATAAGACGCAACAAATAAAATAATTACAAATACTAAAGCAAGCAATATAATAACTGTACCAACATTTATAAGAATATAATAAGTATTGCTTCTCATTAATAACCCACAATTTCTACAAAATGTGTCATTTTCCCTATTTATACCTTTGCAATTATAACAAGTTCTCATTTAATCACCTACAATTTTGATTTAATTATACTAATTATTTCATAACTACTTTTAGATAGATTTTCGCCATGTAAATAAAAATCATGTATAGCTTCTGCAATAGTTTCATCAGCAATTAAAACATTATCATTATTTTTAACACCTGCATATTTAGATATTGTCAATGCAAAAGAATCAAGATCTAAATTTGTTTTATATTTATTGTTATAATTATTTAATGCTTGATTAACTATATTTGTAGAAAATTCCCCAGACTCATATATTTTTAATAATTCATATATTTTATTTTCATTATCTTTTGTCACAAATGTAATATTTTCAAGTCCATTTTCCCTTAAAAATATTACAAATGTTATATAATGCCCTAATTCATGTGAAATAGTTGATTCCCAAGTTGCGTCTTTTACATACCAATTTTCACCAACAACACTTTCTATTGGGTTACTCATAACATTTTCATTTAAAAAGTAATAACTATTTAATAATATTTGTGTTTTATTTACCTTATTGTAAAAATTAATATCTTCATTTGGATTTACAAATTGAAACATTGGTTGAAAATAAGCTATATATTCTGACTTTGTTTTTGCATTTGTAATTGATATATTTGTTAAAGCACCTTTCATATTTGGAAATAAAGAATACATTTTATCAATTACATTTTTTATTTTTTCAGCTTCATTATAACTCATATCACAAAAACTAACACTTGGTATAGAATAAGCTTTTTCTATGTCTGTCTCAAGTTTAAAAGTATCAAGTGCATAAGAACATTTAAAATTTTGACTATCTAAATCATAATCTATAATTTGGTTTGCTTCTTCTAAACTATTTATATTTTTTTTATTATAAATATTATCAGTTTTAATAATTGCAGTATTATATCCATAGACATAGTTATCAATTTTTCTTTTAACAAAATATAAAGGTTTAAATAAATCTTCACCTCTATATAATCCAATAAAAGTAAAAGCTATAAATGCAAACAAAGTTAATGATATCATCGTTAAAAATCTATCATCCCTTTTCGCGCCATTACCATTTAGTATGCCTTGTATATTTTCAGGCTGTTTTAAAAATGAATACCCTCTTGCTGTCCAATGCCCACATTTATAACAAAAATTGTCATCTTCCTCTATTTCGCCTGCGTTACAATCTTTATTTAAGCATTTCATAAAATCACCATATATTATTCTCATACTTATTATAACATATCTTGACCGTTATTTCTCTACTTTTTATAATATTTTAATAAATTTTGTCAAAATTAGTTTTGGTGATAAAGTATGAACTTAGAAAGGTTATATTTTTTACGCGAAGAATTTGATTTAACACAAGAGGAAATTGGAAAAATTGTAGGTACAAAGAAGTACTCTATATATAATTGGGAAAAAGGTAAAGAAATAATACCTTTAGCAAAATTAAATTCTTATGCAAATTATTTTAAAGTTTCTATGGATTATATATTAAAAATCGATGATAATAGGTATTCTGAGACTAGCTTTCATGAATTAGATAAAAAATTAATAGGTCAAAATATTAAATATATCAGAGAGAAGAATCACTTAACTCAACGTGAACTTGCAAAAATTTTAAATACCACTCAATCAGTAATATGGGCTTATGAAGTTGGAAGAACATTGATATTAACTGCATTTGCCTATGATTTATGTAAAAAATTCAATTTATCAATGGATTGGCTATGTGGAAGGAAAAAATAGTATGGTACTAATTTCATACTTTTTTTAGTTACTTCATATATTTTATTTTTTCTTCTATACTAATAAACATTTACATTTATTAGACTATTTCAAATGTAAATCTTATTCAATTTTTACAATATCTTTTTATTGACAAAACATAGATTGTAAACTATAATATCGAGCATAAAGCAATGATACTATGAGTAATACTATTAAAAAATTTTTAATTTTCTTAGATGAAAATATTGAAAATATATGTTACCCTAAACTTTTTGAAAATAAAGAAAGTATACTAATAAAAGCAGATAATGAAACCTATAAAAAAATAATAGAAAGAGAAAATATAAAAAGAATATTAAGCATTCCAAAAGAGGATTGGCCTACTCTTGTTGATTTATTTACTAGTTTTGAACAGCTTTCTATTGCATTACAAGAATCTAAACTTAAAACAAAAGAAAAACTCGAAGTTATTATGTATATGTTTGAAAAAAATTTAGCTACAAAAATATTAGATATCGATTGTAAACAAAGAGGATTTGATGCTGAAAAATTAAAAGAATATCCATTTAAATATACAAACTATGAAGAAGTAATAAACTTAATATATTCTGGTGGTTATCGTAAACTATTTTTAAAAGAAAAATTAACAAAATTAGATGAATTAAAACTTGAAGAAATCGAAAAAGCTATGCAAGAAAATGAACTAGATATTTCAAAAACAGTTGAAAAACTTAAAACAATAAAAGAACATTACTTTGATAAATTACCTAATTTAAATGAAGATGACATAAAAAATATTATTGAAGTTTTTAAACAATTTAATATTGATGAAGATTTATTAAAAGAAATAGAAGGATATTTTTATAACCTAATATTTAAAATAAAAAAAAGAGAAAAGAAATTTACTATTAAATTGAGAAAAGAAAATTCTATAAATGTTCCTCAAATATCTGAAAAAGAATTTAATTATTTAAATAGAATTTTAAAACCTTATTATGATTTAGATAATGATAAAGTTATTAGACCATTATCTTTAGAAGAACAAGCTTTATGTATCCATATACTTAAACAAATGAAAATAAATGAAGAAAATATTAATAAAATATTAAATAAAATAAATAAATTAAACCCAAAAAACAGCATAGCTATATATTGTAAATTATATGATAAATTTGTTTATTACAAAAATAATCAACAAATTAAAGAATCATTAAATGAACTTGAAAAATATTTTAAACAAATATTTATTTGTGAAGATGAAGATTATGAAATTATAAAAATGATTTTTGATGATGAAATTAAAAAAATATTAGATTTAATACCAAAAACATATGAATATGAATATGAAGAAGCAAAAAAAATAACTTTAATAAAAAAATAAAAATTCCTTGTATCAAATATAAGGGATTTTATTTATACCATAAACTACTATCGTTTATAAAATAATATACTATTCATAAAATATGATAAGGAGGTTAACAATGGATACATATGAAAAAGCTTTAAAAAAAATAGAACACGATAGAAAATGCATACCTGATTGTTTTAGTTATATAAGTCAAATTCCTAGTCAAGGAAATATAGGACCTACAGGTCCAACAGGACCTCAAGGTGAAATTGGTCCAACAGGTCCTCAAGGTATACAAGGGCTTCAAGGTATTCAGGGAATGCAAGGAATTCCAGGAAGTAGTGTATCAATAAAAGGTTCATTTGCCACTATAGATGATTTAATAAATGCACATCCAATCGGAACACCTACAGATTCATATCTAGTTGGTGATGATTTGTATATATGGTCAGATAATGAAAATAAATGGATAAATTTAGGAACTATAAGAGGGCCACAAGGAATACCAGGTCCAATGGGTATTCAAGGCATACAAGGTATTCCAGGTCCTCAAGGTATAGAAGGTCAAACTGGTCCTCAAGGGCCTCAAGGTAAAGAAGGACCTCAGGGTGAAATTGGTCCAACAGGTCCAACAGGACCTCGAGGCTTAGAAGGTCCAATTGGTCCTCAAGGAATACAAGGACCTATTGGAGATACAGGACCTCAAGGGCCAGCATATCCATATTTAATTGCATATGGTGGAAAATACAATAACACAACTGTAACTTTTAACAACTTAGCTATTGGATATTGGGCACGAATTCCACTTACTACTGACCTACCAAACTTAAATGTAATAGAAGGTGAAGAAAATAATAACATCGTGGTTGTTGAAGGTGGAATTTATGAAATTAACTATTTTGTTAAAGCCTCATGTGATAAACAAACAACACTTATTTTAATTGTCGCAAATAACAATGTTAACATACCATCTACTGTTATTTATAAACAAGTAAATCCAAATGAAGAAAATATTTTTAGCGCTAGTACTATTGTAAACTTAGATGCAAATGATGCTTTAGACCTTCAGATTTCTTCAACAGAAGATGATACGACAATCTCACTTGGAAATGGAATGAATGCTAACTTAATAGTTAAAAAAATAGATGAATAAAAAGGCTTCAATCTCGAAGTCTTTTTGTATAAATTAAACATTTAACTAATTTATTAAAAATCTAATATCATTTTCTTACAATAATATTTAATGGAAATAGTATTTTATTACCTCCAACTATTAAATTTAAAGTAGCCACTTTATTATCAAAATCATAAGTATATGTAAAATCATCTACATCTGATAAATAAAAATCAATAGAATTATCATAATCAAAATCACTTCCACAATTATCACTACCTATCGTACTTATAAATAAGTCTCTCTCATCAGTAAGAGTTGCGATAAAAGATTCATTAACAGTTAATGTTTTTGTAGCATTAACCATGATAGATGAAGATTGTATAAAAGTACAAGTATAAAGCTCAACATTTTGATTTTCAAATATTATATAAGTTCGATATGAAGTTAGGCAACATAATTCCCTTACATTTTTTGCATACAATTTTCCATTAACAAAAAGGTCCCCATTATTTTTAAGAATTAAAATATCCTCAAAAGGATAAATACATTCAATCTGTTTTATTTGTTCAATTTTTAATTTAGTAAAAACTTGTTTTGGTAACAACATACAAATTTTTTTAATCATGTCTTCTTTCGATAAATCTTCTTGATGAATAAGTCCTCGAATAGTTCTTCCATCATACTTAACCTTACTATATTCTTCATTTTCTTTATAAATTAATTTTTTTTGATTTTTTATAAAATCATAAATACAATTATTTTCATTAACTATTTTATCTATATAAATATGAATAGTAAGGTGATGTTTAAAAATATAACAATTATCAGTTAAAATATCATAATCATTTTCCCATTTGGCAGTAATTCCTCGTTCATCTAAATAAAATTCATTATAACTATTTTGAACATGATATACTCTAAGTACACTCAAACCTGTTTTTTTCGTAAACTCCTTTAATTTATAATAATCTTCATTAAATAAAACATTTTCATAAGTTTTAATAAAATTTTTTATATTATCCTCTGTTCTATTAAATAAATCTTCTTTTGTTTCTAATTGAACATTAAAGTACTCACTAAGTACTCTTTTATTTCTAACTATTAATTTTCTCAAATTCATCACCTATATTCCTTAGATAAAGTTACATTTTACTCTTAAAAAGTTAATAATTTATTTTACTAATTCAATTTATTTTTTTCATAATATACATCTTTTATAATTAATGTCCTATTTTTAATTATTTGAGTTATTCTCTTAAAATAATCTAAATAGTCACCTTTAGTTTTTAAAGTTGGATTTTCAAAACTATGTTTATTCTTAAAGAAAGAATCTATTTCATAATTTTCATTGACATAATTATCATATACTTCACCATTTATTACTTTTTTTCTTAGATAATTTTTATCTACAAAATTTTTCCAAGATTCAAACTTATTTAACCAAGCAATTGTATACTCTATATCATCACTATTATGTAATAATTCTAAAACAACTTTTTTCATCTTAGAAAAATCACATTTTTCTTTTGCATCATAATATTCTTTTATTTTCATAAGTGTTATATCCCACATATCATGACTTGCATAATTTCCACTTCTTGCGTGATTAAAACCTCGTGGAACAGGTATATAATTACCTAAAGTATGATAGTGTTTTATAAAACCCAAAACAATTTTGCTATCTTCGTTATCATCTACAAAATATTGTTTAAATATTGGATATTTACTAGGATTACTATTCATTTCTTCAAACTTTTTAAGTGAAATTTTAATTTCTTTAGTTTTATTATCTTCAATATATACAAGTTCATAAAATCTATTAATAAGACCTTGAACACTTGTCATAGTATCTGAATAATATTTTATTTTATTATTAGTAACACAACAATTTAATATTTCATCATCCCATATTTTTTCATATATATCTTTTAATAAACCTCCATTAATATCAGGGTCGCTTTTATAAAAAATTGTTTTATATATAATATATTTTTCCATAAGATTTTCAATTGTTAAATATTTTTGTTTAAAAGTTTCATTATTTCCTCTTACTATTTTTCTTTCTAAAACTTCTTTAACAAAATCAAAATTAACTATATCTTTTTCTGAAAAAAATTTTTCTACTTCCATTAAATCATCTCCATTGTATCATATAATTTTTTATTAATTTCCAATAATAAATATTTAAAATGATTACTTAAAATATTAATTAAACTTATTAAATTATCTTTATCATTTATTTCATTTTTATTTTTAATACTTAAATAAACATTGTAAATATTTCTAAAATTTCTTTCTATATATTCTAAATAAGAATCATTATTAAAATATTTTTTAATTTTTTTTAAATCATATTTTTCCTTATTTAATTCTTTAAAAATATCAGAAGATATTTTTAAATATTCTAAATATTTAAAATAATTAGTAGGTAAATTATCTAAATAATAATTAATAATATTGTGATAATTATAATAAAAAGGATGATTATATTGTTTTAATTTTTCTATAACATTATCGGATAACCCTATTTCTTGGTATACTTGGACATTATTTGCTTCTATTTCTTTAATGTTATCATTTAATAAAAAATCATATGAAATATATTTTAATTTCTTACTTTTTGATGTTTGACAAACTTTAATAATTGTACTTAAAGTTTCAATAGTAGGAGCAACTGTGTTTTTACCATTTATAGCATTAAGAATAGTTGGTTTAGAAATAGATGGATTGAAAACACGACAAGCATTTAAGAATTCGGTTTTATTCATACCAAGTTCTTTTAATATATATTTTAATTTATAAGATAACTCACTATTATTCATTGTATTTTACCTCCTCATTCAATGTTTTAAGTAAATTCTTTTTAGATAAAGGAACTGCATATAAGTACCAATTAGAACCAAAATCATAATAAAAACCATGTTTATTAAATATTTTACTTATTTTATCTGTCACCTTTTCACAATCTGGAACATCATAATAATATAAATATTCACATAGCCTACTATCCATAGATAATACTAAAGTATTAGGATAATAATGTTCGAAATAATCTTCTATTTTCATATTTTCTTCTATAAGAATAGGAATATTTCCTAACTTGTAATTACACCTTTCTAAAGACACTTCATAAGTTTTATCCATACTATATATAACAACACCACTAGATAATCGTTCATCACAATAATCTTTAGTCTTATATAAATATTTAATTAAATCAAATACTAAAGATTTTAAATTGCTATTGGAGTAAATATTTTTCATTTAAATTTCTCCTTTCAATTTATAGTATACTTGAATAATATATAATTGTAAATACATTTTAACTTAAAAAAATAAAAGTAAAGTGTTTTTTACTTTTACTTTCATATAAAGCCATTAATTTATTGGTATTTTTAAAACTTGACCTATTTGTAAAATGTCGCTTGTTAAATTATTTAAACTTTTTATTTCATTTACTGTCGTATTATATTTTCTTGAAATTCCATATAGTGTGTCTCCACTTTGTACTATGTAATTTATATAGTTATTACTACTTTTAATTGGAATATTTAATATCTGCCCTATTCTTAATATATCGCTTGTTAAATTATTTAAACTTTTTATTTCGCTTACTGTGGTATTATATTTTCTTGAAATTCCATATAATGTATCCCCTGCTACCACAGTATACTTAATATAAGTTTCCCCTTCTGTATCTGGTATTTTTAAAACTTGACCTATTTGTAAAATATTACTTGTTAAATTATTTAATTTTTTTATTGCATCTACTGTTGTGTTATATCTTTTTGCAATCCCATATAGTGTATCTCCTGCTACCACAGTATAAGTTAAATTATCATTTTCTTCTTCATTATTAACAACACAATCACTTAAATTTCCATATAAAGAATTAATTAAATTCCAAGTTTTACTTCCTACTATACCATCTGATGTTAAACTATTATTAAGTTGAAATCTTTTTACTGCATTTTGTGTTTCTAAATCAAAGTTACCATTTACATCTTCTGTGTAATATAAAAGTGATTTTAATTTTAATTGTAAATCAGTTACATAATTACCTGTTGAACCAATACTTAAAGTTGGATAATTACTAATAGGCGCTACAGAAGAAGTATACTCATTAATTTTTTCCCAAGTGGCATTATCTACAATTCCACTTTCTTCTATACCAACTTTTTTTTGAAATGCTTTAACACCAATTTCTGTTGAAAGTCCAAAACTTCCTGTAATAAGTGCATTATAAAATCCCAATATTTTTAATTTTTCTTGCAATATTTTAACACTATCTCCAAAAGAACCTAACTTTAAATTTCCATACATTATACCACCCAATCAATCATATTCATTTAATTGTTAAATATTAATATAATTAAATGAGGTGAGTTATGAATAAAGGATATTTAAAAATAAATGTATATGGTGATAGCGTAGCAAATCCGGTAAAAAATGCTAATATAACAATTTCAAAAAATGGAAATATAATATTTACAACTACTACGAATGAAAATGGACAAACAGAAATTATTCCTTTAAATACAGTAAATAAAAGTTATTCTGAAGAAGAGCAAAATGAAATAAGACCATATGAAACTTATGATGTAACAGTTTCTTCTTTAGGCCTTACAGATACAAAAATTGAAGGTGTACAAATTTTTGATGGTGTTACTTCAATACAAGATATTTATTTAACTTCTATCGATGAAAATCAAGACGAAGATATAAGCGAAATTACACCAAATACATTATGGGGTGATTATCCACCAAATATATCAGATGAAGAAGAATCTAATATAGCACCATATGTTTTAAAACAAGTTTTAATACCTCCTTATGTTATTGTCCATGATGGAAATCCAAATGATTCAAGTGCTCCAAATTATACTGTTCCATTTACAGATTATATAAAAAATGTCGCTAGTAGTGAAATTTATAGTACATGGCCTAAAGAAACTATAAAAGCAAATGTTCTTGCTATTATTTCTTTTACTTTAAATAGAATTTATACAGAATGGTATCGTAGCAGAGGATATGATTTTACAATTACATCTACTACAACTTATGACCAAAAATATACAAAGAATGGAACAATTTTTGAACCTATTTCAGATATTGTAGATGATATATTTACAAATTATATTAAAAATGGAATTAGAATGGAACCTTTACTTGCCCATTATAAAAGTAATACTACACAAGATGGATATATGAGTCAATGGGGTTCTAAAGAATTAGGTGATAAAGGTTATAGTGCATTACAAATATTAAGATATTATTATGGAAATAATGTAAATATATATAGTGCACAAACAACTCAAAGTTATCCATATTCTTTTACATCTACATTAAAACAAGGAGATTGTAGTATTGATGTATATGTTTTACAAAATTCATTAAACTATATTCGTGGAAGTTATCCAGGAATACCTATGATTAAAAATCCAACAGGATATTTTGGTTCAGAAACTGCTAATGCTGTAAAAACTTTTCAAAATGTATTTTCATTACAACAAACAGGTGAAGTAGATTTTAAAACTTGGTATAAAATCTCTTACATTTTAACTGCTGTTAAAGATTTAACAGAAAGTGTTTATTAATAAAAGAAATACTTAAGTTAGTATTTCTTTTAAATATAATTAAACTGTTGTAAGTAATCCAAAGCTATTTGCAAATTCATCTAAGTCATCTATTATGAATAAATCGCTACTCCAATTACCTGGCCATACTGCATATAAAGTTGTAATACCTGATTCAGCTCTTTTTAAAGCTTCTAATACACCATCAAGGTCACATTTATTTTTATGTCTCACTTGATTTACTTTACCATCATTATAAACTTCAAAATAACAAACTGTACTCATTCGATAAGGAAAATCATTATCTTTTGCACTTCTCATAAAACACACCTCTATCCTACTTAATTTTTTATTGCATCAATTGGTTTAATTTTATTAATTCTACTAATAGATACAGCTGTTATTATTATAACAATAACGATTACATAAATAAACATCAAAATAGGAACTAAAGGATGAGTTACTATACCATTTAATGTGTAATATAGTTTTCCAAATAATGATTTATTTAAAACTGAACATACAATAACCCAACCTATTATTGATATTATCCAAGATAAAATTCCAATAGTTAAAGATTCATAACCAAATATTTTTATTACATCTTTATTTCTCGCACCCAATGCTCTAAGTATACCTATTTCTTTTTTGCAATATGATATTGATAAATATATAAAATTAGAAAATAATAAGAAAGTAAATAATATAAATACTAAACTAATTATTAAAATATAAATATTTAATGCTTTATAGGTAGATATTACATTTGAAATATCACTATCTACTCCTGCATTTATACTATAATTATAGTAAGTTCCATCTAAATTATTTATTGGCTTAAATACTAAATTTTTAAATGAATTAGTCAAATTATTTGTATTATTATCAAAAATTTTAACTGAGGATATTAATTTTGTAATTGGCTCTATTTCTTCTAAATATTTTTCACTAACATAGCTAATATCATCTAAACTTACTCCAATTACTTTAACTTGTATATCTTCTTCCATATTATACATACCATAATAGTTTAAATATAAAGTAATATCATTATTTTTTAAATATTGCTCAATATATTTTGCTAATGCATCATTATAAGTTAAATTTCTGTTTTCTTTAAAATATTCATTAATTTCGTTTTCCATTGTTTTATTAAATGATTGTAACTTATCAATTGAAATAATTATTTCATTTTTTTCTAATGAATTAATACTTTTAATTCCATCTTTAGTTATTGCATCAATTTCATTATTTAATGTTTTAATATTACCACTTTCGATTCCATCTTCAATTAAATTTTTCTTTTTAATATACATAAAATCCAAACATTTTTCCTTTGATGCACCTAAAATAGCTGAATTTGTAAATCCTTTAACATAAAAATCATTTGCTTTATTTTTATATTTTTGAAGATATAACATTAATTCTTCATCATCTACTATGGTTTCATTTTTAATATCTTCAAACATAGTATTATTGTCATCTATTATACCTGTAATTATAACTTTATTCTGACCTAATTTAATTTGTTTTTTTGAATTTATTATATCGTCATAATCTTTTGGAAAGTATAGTTCATCATTTGATGTTTTTATACCGAATTTAATTATATAATCCGCAAAATATTTATGAACAACAATTTCATTATTTTCTTTAGGTTCACTTCCAATTATTTTATTTAGTATTCTTGAATCATTTAACTCCACAAATTTAGGAGAAAAATAATTTGTATAAAAAGGAATATCTAAATTATTTTCTCCAAATTCAAAATTTAATAATTGTGAATTATCATACAAATTATATGATAAACTAAATTTATCATTTATTTTATTTTTAATGTAATCTATATCATCTTCTTCTAAATTTAAAGGTTCATACATTCCACTATATGAAGAAATAGCTTTTTCAACATTGTAAACATAATCATTATTTTCTTTCATTGTATTTACAATTAACATAGTTTTATCAAAAATCATACAATTGAATGTAAATCCCATAAATATGAGTGAAATCGTTGTTAAAAGTATAGTCATACATAATTTAAATGGTTTATTTTTAAAACTTGAAAATGCCATTTTTAAAGCATATTGTAAAGGTAATTTTGATTTTTTTAAAACAAATGGATTTGTTTCTATTTTATCAGTCGGTAAAGAATCATTTATTATATTTCCATCTTCTATTTCAATAATTCTATCTCCATATTTTAAAGCAGATTGTAAATCATGGGAAACAACTATTACTAATTTTTCTTTACTTATCTCTTTTAATATATTAAATATTTGTTCACTTGATTTTCTATCTAAATTGCCCGTTGGTTCATCTGCAAGTATTATAAATGGGTCTTTAATTAAAGCTCTTGCGATAGCAATTCTCTGTTTTTGACCACCTGATAGTTCACTTATCTTTCTACTGCCTAAATTATTTAATCCAAGTCTATCTAATAATTTGTCTATATCTTCTTTTTTTATATTTTGATTCTGAAGTTTTTTAGATAATTCTATATTTTCATAAACATTGTATTGTTCTAATATATTAAATTCTTGAAAAATAAATCCTATATATGTATTTCTATATGAATCATATTCATCTTTTGTAAATTTACTTATATCATGACCATTTATTAAAATTTGACCTTCTGTTATATCATCAAGTCCTCCTAATAAATTAAGTAATGTCGATTTTCCACTTCCACTTTTACCTGTAATAAACAACATACCTTTATTAGCAATTTTTAAATTAATGTTGTTAATAGCAGTAGTTTTTAAACCTTTTTTCGACTTATAAATTTTTGTTAGATTCTTAATTTCTATCATAATTCCTCCTATCATATTAATCCTAAAATAAGATTATTATTTTTAACATGAACTAAAGGTAGAATACTTTCTAATATATTAATTATAGCATATTGAAATTTGTATTTTCTAATATATATTAAGTTATTATTTTAGTATGCATTTAGTTTACATAATTTATACAATTACAAAAAAAAAGAACTATTGTCTTTTTTTCCTATAAACTTTAACTTTTGTTTTTGTACTATTTTTTTGTTCCATTACTTCTTCATTCGATTCGATTAATAAATCTCTAAAGGATTTGAAAAATTCTACTTTTTTTATTTCTAATTCTTCTTCTGTATCTGCTATAATAGTTGGGCCAAACTTGTTATTATCATAACACATTTCCAATTTATATTGCTTATTAGATAATATCTTATTATTTTTGTCTATAAAAAATAATTCATCTAACACATTTCTTACTAAAGCTAAACCCTCATGAAAATCAATAGCAAATTTATATTGACATGGAATTACTTCTTTACCTTCTTTATCTATATATCCCCATAAACCTTCTCTATTTTGTACTCGAGCTAATCCTTCATGAAAGTCTGATGCATCTGTATATTGGTATGGAATTACTTCTTTTCCTTCTTTATTTATATATCCCCATAAACCTTCACTATTTTGTACTCTCGCTAATCCTTCATGAAAATCTTCAACCCGTTTATATTGACATGGAATTACTTCTTTTCCTTCCTTATTTATGTAACCCCATGAACCATATATATTTTCTACCATCGCTAAACCTTCGTGAAAATTTGATGCAAATCTATATTTACATGAAATTACCTCTTTTCCTTCTTTATTTATATAACCATATGAATATTCATCATTTAGTACTAGCGCTAAACCTTCGTGAAAATCTAATGCTTCTTTATATTGGCATTGAATTACTTCTTTTCCTTCTTTATTTATGTATCCATATAAACCTTCAATATTTCGTACTAGCGCTAAACCTTCGTGAAAATCTGATGCTTCTTTATACTGGCATTGAATTACTTCTTTTCCTTCTTTATTTATGTATCCATATAAACCTTGTTTATTTCGTACTAACGCTAATCCTTCATGAAAATCTGATGCAGATATATATTGGCATTTAATTACTTCTTTTCCCTCTTTATCTATATAACCATATACTCTTACTTTATTTATATTATCATATAAATATTCATTGTTTTGTACTAGTGCTAAGCCTTCATGAAAGTTTGATGCATCTATATATTGACATCTAATTACTTCTTTTCCTTCTTTATTTATAAATACCCTTAAACCTTCACTATTTTGTACTAGCGCCAAACCTTCGTGAAAACTAGTCATAACATTGTATTTTACTATTTTTGTAATTCTAAAATCTAAATTATTCATTATATTCTCCCCCATATAAATATCTAAGTACATAGTATCATTATATATTTTAAAAATCAAGTTTATTATTTTATAGTATCGTCATACTCCTCTAAAAAACTTTTATAAACTCCATCTTTTTTAGTTCCTAAAACACAATTCAAATTAACATTATCTATGGCTTTATAAATATTATAATCAATATCTTTGTTTATTTTTTTTAGATTTTTTACAAGTTCTTTCATTTCTTTTCTTTTACTTGTGCCTTCATCTGTTAAATAATTTTCTTGTGTAAATTTACATGCACAATTTATAAATTCTAAACCATTTGTATTTTTCCAAGAAATAATAGAATCTTCCTTAACTAAATATAAAGGTCTAATTAATTCTAAACCCTTAAAATTTTCACTATGTAACTTAGGCATCATAGTTTTGATTTCAGCACCATAAAACATAGAAAGTAAAGTGGTTTCAATTACATCATTAAAATGATGACCTAAAGCTATTTTATTGCATCCTAATTCTTGAGCTTTACTATATAAATAACCTCTTCTCATCTTTGCACATAAATAACATGGACTTTTAGAATTCAATGACATTGTAACATCAAAAATATCACTTTCAAACATTTCGATTGGAACATTTAATATTTTAGCAGTTTCTATTATAAAATTACGATTATATTCACTATATCCAGGATTCATTACTACATAATGCACATCAAAGTTTACTTTTCCATGTCGTTTTAACTCTTGAATACATTTAGCAAGTAAAAAAGAATCCTTACCTCCACTAATACAAACCATTATTTTATCATTTTCATTAATAAGTTCATATTGTGAGATAGCTTTTATAAACTTACTCCATATTTCTCTTCTATATTTTTTTATAATACTTCTTTCTATTTCCTTATATTTTTCCATTTAAATAAACTCCTAACAATAATTTTTATGAATTAACAATATTATAACAAATTTTATTTAAATTAAAAATGATTTCAATTATATTTTGAAATCATTCAGTTATCAATTCATTTTGTAAATCAGGATTTAAACATAATATCTCATCTCTATTCATATGAACAATTCGTTGTTCATCAATACCATATTTTTCCTGATAATTGTCATATTCTTTTAAAATAGAAAACAATTTATCCTTTGAAAGTTTATCATCTGTTTTTCTTGCATTTATAAGCTCATCGATTTTATCAATAGTTAATTTTGTATTCAACTGTGCATAACTATCTTCATATATAACTGTTTCTTTTGGATTTAAAGAATCAATATAATAATTATAATTATGAAATAATTGATGCATTTTTCCAGCTGTCTTATCTAAAGCAATAACTTCTATATAATCTTTTTCTATTTTTGCAATCAACATTGGATGATTTATATTCGAAACCACATCTATTTGATATCTAACTTTAAGCCATAGTACTTGTCCAACTTCCAAATTTATATTTTTTATCATAATTTCAAAGCAGAAATTAATCCTTTATATCTTTTTTTATATTCTTCTATATTATTTTCTAAATTCATAATTGGGGCATTATATGTATCATGACTTAATCTTATCCATTCAGGGTCTTCATGTGTTATTTCTATTAACTCATCATAAGATGCATTTTCTAAAGAATAATAAATTTTATCCAAAAATAAACTTATATCTTCTTTAATTTTTACTTTCTCATTTCTAGATGAAATTATAGGATATTCATTAATAATTTTTTTTATTACAGGTCCATTAATATATGCAACAAAATCATCATCAATTAACTTTTTACCATATCTTGCCAAATATACAACTTGCGCTAAAAATAAATATTTATTTAATCTGGCATTTCCTTCATAAAATTTTGTTTTATTTTTAACAACTATATTATTATTAAATAATATTCTATTTGGGTCTTTAGATAAAAAATATTTCGCAGCAATATCAGCACTTATCATAACACTAACCTCCTTGTATCAACTATTTTACACTTAAAGGTTAAAAAATTCAAGGACATTTGTTCGTTTTTTATAAAAACTTTATTTTTTCAATCTTAAGGAATTAAATACTACTGTTAAACTACTAATAGTCATAGCAAATCCTGCAAACATAGGATTCATACTTATTCCAAATGGTTTTAATACTCCTATTGCAATAGGAATCATACAAATATTATAAAAAAATGCCCAAAATAAATTTTGTTTTATATTTCTTAAAGTTTTCTTACTTATCGACAATAAAGTTATAATATTTTCTAAATCATCATTAATAAGTATTATATCAGATGAAGATGTTGCAATATCTGTTGCGCTATTAAAACTTACCCCTATATTACTGCTAGCAAGACTTGGTGCATCATTAATTCCATCACCCACCATCATTACATTTTTACCTTCTTTAATTAATTTTTTTATAAAATTTGTTTTTTCTTTAGGTAATACATTTGATATAACATTTTTAATTCCTACTTGTTCTGCCACTAAGGAAGCAGTAATTTCATTATCACCTGTTAGCATTATAATTTCTTTTCCAAGATTATTTAACTTTTCTACTGTTCTTTTAGAAGAAGTTCTTACAATATCTTTAACACCTATTAAAGCAATTACCTCTTTATTTTCAATTACATAAACAACACTATTCCCTAAATTTGTTAAATACTTTTCATCATCTATATGTTCATTTTTTACTTTTAACTTTGCAAATAATTTATTATTACCAACATATATTTCTTTTTTATCTATTACTCCTTTAAGACCAATACCTGATATATTATCAAAATCTTTTACCTCTCTTATTTTTATTTTATTTTCTTTTGCATATGAAATAAATGATGATGCTATCGGATGTGTTGAATTTGATTCTATACTTGCAACAAGTTCTACTATTTTATTATCTTTATATGAACTATAATTAAATATTTTAGATATTTTCAAATTACCATATGTAAGTGTTCCCGTTTTATCAAATACAATTGTATCTATTTTATGAGCATTTTCTAAAGTTTCACTTGTTTTAACAAGTATTCCTTTTTTTGCGCATGCTCCAATACTTACAACTATAGCAAGTGGTGTTGCAAGACCTAAAGCACAAGGACAAGCAACTACTAATACAGTTGCAAACGACAAAATTGCTTCATTTAAATTAAACCCTAATATTAAATATCCAATAAAAGTAAATAGCGCGATTAAAATAATAGTTGGTACAAAATAACTGCTTACTTTATCTGCTAATCTTTGTATAGGAGATTTAGTATTTACTGCCTCTACTACAAGTCTTACTATTTCAGATATAGTTGAATCTTTACCTATTTTTAAAGCTTTATATTCAATATAACCATCATAATTTATGCTACCTGCAATTACTTTATCATTAATATTTTTCTTAACAGGAATTGCTTCTCCTGTAATAAAGGCTTCATCTAAATGAGCATATCCTTTTGTTATAACTCCATCAACAGCAATTTTCATTCCTGGTTTACATATAAGAATATCACCTTTTTTTACCTCATCTATTGTAACTTCTTTTTCTCCATCTTTTAAAACTGCACTTTCAGGTGTTATCTGTACTAATTCTTTTAATGACTCTTTTGTTTTTTCTTTACTCTTTGAATCTATAAATCTACCTAATTTAATAAAATAAATTATTATTGCGCTTGATTCAAAATATAAACTTTCTACATACATTTTATTTCCTAATAAAACCATAATCATACTAAATAAACTATATAAAAAACTAGATGCAACACCTACTAAGACTAATGTATCCATGTTAGGTGTTTTATGAACAATATTTTTAATTCCACTTTTAAATATATCATAACCATATATTAAAAAAGGAATTACTAAAATAAATAAACATATAGAATAATTAATAGGATAATCATTCATATCTAAATGAGGTATATTAGGAAGTTTTATCATATGTGCCATTGAAATATACAAAATTATAAGAGCAAGAATACCAAACAAAATCAAATAAATTTTACTATTATCCTTTTTTTCTTCTTTTTTTTCATCATATATTCCTAAACTTTCAAATCCTGCTTCACTTACAAATTTTTCTAAATTTTCTATTTCTAAATAATCTTCATATTCAATAAAAGCCTGATTTAAAACAAGGTTTACATTAGCGTTTATTATTCCCTCTTGTTTATTTAAGTATTTCTCTAATCCATTTGAACAAGCACTACAACTCATACCACCTATTTTTAAAACAACTTTTTTCATTTTGCCCTCCCTATTTTAAAATTTCTAACATAGAAAAAAATCAATGTTGATTATTACATCGATTTTCTTTAATCAATTATTTTAACTAAAGAAGCAATTTCTTCAATCATTTGTTGTTTTTCTTCTTCATTATATTTTTTATTTTCATCTATACAATCATATAAATGAACTTTCAATAATTGAGTTGAAAAACTTTTTATAGCATTGTAAATTGATGTCATTTGAATTAATAAGTCTTCAGAGCATCTATCATCTTCTAACATTTTATTAATTCCTCTTATTTGTCCTTCAATTACATTTAATCTGTTTGACAATTTCTTTTTTTCAGCTGCATCTCTTTTTTCATATCTTATAACTTGCTCTTTTGCTTCTTCTGTTTGTTTTTTATTCATAGTACCACCCAAATTAATTATACCACCCTAGGTGCATAAGGTCAATCAAATTTTTTATTTTTTTATTTCATAATACTCTGTTCTTACATATGATGCATTTGAATCATGAAATCCATTATATACATCACATTTTATACGATTAAATAAAATCTCACATTTTGCATATGAATTTGTCCAACCCCAATAATCTTCGCCTTCTTTAGCTTTCAAAGTAACAGTATCTCCTTCTATTACATACATATTACTAGATGCTTCTTCTTTATAATAGTTATCATCAAATGTAAAATCAAAGCAAGCACTTGGTACAAATTCATCACATACTTTTTGTGAATAAGGAGTATCAACATGGTACTCTAAAACTCCATTTTCTTTAAAAACTATATTAAATCCATGTTCATCTAAAACTTTATAATATTTTGTATCATATTGTAATTTTGATATTGTATTTTGTGGGACATTTTGTATTTCTTCGCTTTTAACTATAGTAACATCTAATTTATATTTACTATTTTCAAAATATTGTTTATTATCCCAAGTTGTCCAAATATATATATTTGTAAATTCTATTTTTGATTCTTTTAATTTATCTCCATATATTTCAATTGCTGTTATCAAATTCATTCCTTTAAAATCAATATTTACAAATAATTCTCTAGCTTTATCATTATCAAGTTTAAAATCAGTTACTATTGCTTCTTCGTTTTCAACTTTAAAATCAAATAAAACAAGTGGATTAACTTTAAGATAGATTTCATATGTAATATTATCTTTATTACCTTGATTATTATTTTGTTTAGCCATAATTAAAAATACACCAACTATAACCACTACAACTAATACTATAGATATAATAATACCTTTTTTCATACTCATTTTCCTTTCTTATCTAAACAAATTATACTATTAATATAAATAATAGTAAATAAAGAAATATTTTTATATTATTAAAGATTGTGTTTCCACAATCTTATTTAGTATATACTTTTACACTCCATCTTTTTTTATTACATTTTGGACATTTTAAAAGTCTTGTTGAACCTAATAATGATAATGTAAAAGAAAAATTTTTTTCAGTTGGAGTATATATATGCCCACACTTTAGACACTTAAAATAGCCTATTTTCTGTTCTATACTTAATGATGCAAAAACTGAAAGAAACCAAATAAATGAAAGCATCAAAATTAAAATTATTGATACAAGTGGATTAATTAAAGAAAATACTAAACCTATAATTAATAATAAAATAGAAATTAATAAATCGATTATATCAAATATATAACTAACTTTAATTGTAAACCTATTTTGTTCTTCCATACATTTTTTTAATTCTATTAAATTTTCTTCTGCTTTATTCTCATATTCATTTTTTTTAACTAATTCACCACTTAAAAGTTCATTTATAGTTATACCAAAAATATCAGATATTTTCATCATTAAAGACGCATCTGGTAAATTTATTCCTCTTTCCCATTTACTAACTGCACGATTTGAAATATTTAATTGTTCAGCCAATTGTTCTTGAGTTAAATTTTTTTCTTTTCTAAGTCTTGCTATAAATTTTCCTATTTTCTCTTGATTCATAAATACCTCCTGATGATAATTTATCAAAATATGATAAATTTATAAACAAACCTTTAGTTGAATTTTATATTTATTCATTATTTGTTTTCATTTCTTTTATTGCAATAGTTGCAGCTATACTACCATCTCCTACTGCTGTTGTAAGTTGTCTTAACACCTTAACTCTTGTGTCCCCTGCAACATATATTCCACTTGTTTTTGTATGTACATCATCTATTGCTTCAATATAACCATAATCATTTATATCTACAACATTTGAAAATATTTGATTTTGTGGGACTTGCCCTATAGCAATAAATAAACAATCTAATTTTATTTCATTTTCATTTTCTTCATTATCTTTTATAGTAATACTTTCTAATTTTTCATTACCATTTAAAGATACAACATTAGAATTTAAAACAAATTCGACATTTTTTTTCTCTTTTAATTCTTCAACATATTTATCTTCGCCTCTAAATTCACTTCTTCTATGTATCAAATAAACTTTTTCAGCTATTCCTGATAAATATATAGCATCTTCTAAAGCAGTATTTCCACCACCAGCTACAGCAACTATTTTTCCTTTATAAAAATTTCCATCACAAGTTGCGCAGTAAGAAACACCCTTACCAGCAAATTCTTCTTCTCTATCTATATCTAATCGTTTATTTTCTGCGCCATTAGCTATAATAACTGCTTTTCCTTGATATTTATCTTTATTTGTTATAACTGTTTTATCTTCTTCAACACGAACCACAGTTTCATATTTTATTTCTGCCCCTAATTTTTTTACTTGATTGTATAAATTCGTTGCATAATCAAAACCTGAAATAGATTCTATTCCTGGATAATTTTCTACCTTGCTTGCATTTAAGATTTGTCCACCATAATTTTTTGCTTCTAACACTAAAACTTTTTTCCTTGCCCTTAGTGCATAAAGTGCTGCCGTTAAACCAGCTGGACCTGCTCCTATAATAACTATATCGTACATATATTCCACCTACCTTATAGTTAAATTGTATACAACGAAATTTAAAAAGTCAATATAGGTATTCTAATTTATTAACAAATTTGATATAATTATTGTAGAAAGGAGAATCGAAATTTGAAGAAATATATTTCTGAATTTGTTGGAACTTTTGTACTTGTTCTAGTAGCTTGTGGAGTTGCTGCAATAACAGGAGGCAGTTTAATTGCTACATCATTAGCGTTTGGTTTAGTTATCGTCGCTATGGCATATTCAATTGGAAATATTTCTGGTTGTCATGTTAATCCAGCTGTTTCATTATCAATGCTTCTTACTAAAAAAATGAGTGGTAAAGATTTTATTGGATATGTTATTGCTCAAGTATTAGGCGCTATCGCAGGTGCTGCTGTATTAGGTGTAATTCTTGGTGGATTTGATTCATTAGGAGCAAATGGATATGGTGCCCCAACGCAACTTGCTGATACTGTTTGGATAGCATTATTAGTTGAAATAATTCTTACATTTATATTTGTAACTGCTATATTAGGTGTTACTTCTAAAAAAGAATATAGTAATGTTTCTGGAATAGTAATTGGACTAACATTAACTCTTGTACATTTAATTGGTATTTCATTTACAGGTACAAGTGTAAACCCAGCAAGAAGTTTAGGACCTGCATTACTTCAAGGTGGAGAAGCATTATCTCAAGTATGGGTATTTATAGTGGCACCACTAATTGGAGCAGTTCTTGCTGCATTATTTTACAAACTTGTTTTATCAGACAAAAAATAAGCTATCAATTTGATAGCTTTTTATTTTATCTAATTATTATTAATAATTTTCTGCTTTGATTTCAAAATAGCTTTGTGCATGATTACATACAGGGCAAACTTCTGGTGCTTTTTTACCAACAACTATATGTCCACAATTACGACATTTCCAAATACAATCTCCATCTTTACTAAATACTAAATCACCTTTAACATTATCTAGTAATTTTCTATATCTTTCTTCATGTTCTTTTTCGATAGCGCCTACTGCTTCAAATAAATAAGCAAGTCTAGTAAATCCTTCTTCTTTAGCTGTTTTTGCAAATTCAGCATACATATCTGTCCATTCGTAATTTTCTCCTTGTGCTGCATCTAATAAATTTTGAGCAGTTTCTGGAATTTCTCCACCATTTAATTCTTTAAACCATATTTTAGCGTGTTCTTTTTCATTTTCAGCTGTTTCTAAAAATATAGCTGCAATTTGTTCATATCCATCTTTTTTTGCTTTACTTGCATAGTAAGTATATTTATTTCTAGCTTGACTTTCACCTGCAAATGCTTTCATTAAATTTTGTTCTGTTTTTGTTCCTTTTAATTCCATAAATCATATTTCCCTTCTATTTATTAATAATTGTTATCCTTTGATAACACCATATTTAATATACAATATTTAAAAAAAAAATACAAGATTTTTATAAAATTAAAGATTAAAAAATAGAGTTTTTAAACTCTACTTAACATTTTATAAAATTAAATCATTTTATTATTTAAAATCTCACATAAAATGTAACAGATTACTATTTTTATGTTACAATTAAGAGGGATGATGTTATGATGTATGATGTAATTATTATAGGAGCAGGTCCAGCAGGATTATTTGCGGCATATGAACTTATAGAAAAGAACAAAAACTTAAAAATTTTATTAATGGATAGAGGTAAAAAAGCAGAAAAAAGATTTTGTCCAATGAATAAAAACAAAACAGAATGCAAAAATTGTAACCCTTGTAATATTTTATCAGGTTATGGTGGTGCAGGTACTTTTTCAGATGGAAAATTAAATTTCATTCCTAAAATAGGTAAATCCGATTTATTTAAATATATGAGTGAAAATGAAGCAAATAAACTTATAGATGATACAGAAGAAATATTTACTAAATTTAAAATGGATAGTGATGTATTTCCAAGTAACATGGAAGAAGCTTTAAAAATAAAAAAAGAAATTGCTATAAATGGTTCTAGACTTTTAATTATAAAACAAAAACATTTAGGTTCAGATAAACTTCCAAAATACATTGAGGATTTTTCTAAATACATTGAAGATAAAGGTGTAACATTACTTGAAAATACTGATGTATCTGATATTGTAAAAGAAAATAACTATTACAAAGTAATATATAAAGACAAAGAAGTTAAAGGAAAAAAAATAATAGTTGCGCCAGGTAGAACAGGTGCAAAATGGGTACAAGAACTTGCTGATAAATACAAAATTCCTTACCTTTCTCAAAGTATTGAAATTGGTGTTAGAGTTGAAGTAAGAAAAGAAATATTAGAAGATTTATGTAAAATAATATATGACCCTACTATATTTATTAAGACAGATACATACAACGATGAAATTAGAACATTCTGTACTAATCCTGGAGGATTTGTAACAAAAGAAAATTATTATGGTTATATATGTGTTAATGGACACTCACTAAAAGATATAAAATCAAATAATAGTAATTTTGCTTTTATAAGTAAAGTTAATTTAACTGAACCTGTTACAAACACTAGAGAATATGGTGAATCAATTGCACGAATAGCGAATGTTTTAGGTGATTCTAAACCAATTATACAAAGTCTAAAAGATTTAAGAGAAGGAAGAAGGTCTACTTGGAAAAAGTTAGATAAAAATTATATAGAACCTACTTTAAAAGATTGTGTTGCAGGAGATTTAGCTTTAGTTTTACCACATAGAATTATTACAAATATATTAGAAGGACTTAAAAAACTAGATAAAATAATACCAGGTGTTAATAATGATGAAACATTACTATATGGTCCTGAAATTAAATTTTTCAGCAATGAAATAAAAACAAATAATAATTTTAAATTAGAAAATGAAGATATTTATTTTATTGGAGATGGAGCTGGTAAAGCAGGAAATATCGTTACTGCTGCTGCAACAGGTCTTGTAGCTGCAAGAGATATACTTAAACAAGATTAATTTCTTGTTTTTTTATAAATTATTTTATAAAATTTTAAAATAAAAAGACCTAAAGGTCTTAAAATGGCATTTTAAAATTTCCACTTTTTAATTGTTTCATCATTTGTTTCATTTGTTCAAATTGCTTTAAAAGTCTATTAACTTCTTCAACACTTCTTGCGCTACCTTTAGCAATTCTTTGTTTTCTAGTAGCCTTTAAAACCTCTGGATGTCTTCTTTCATAAGGTGTCATCGATAAAATTATAGCCTCAATATGTGCCATATCTTTTGGGTCAACTTTTACATTTTTCATTTCTTTAGGAACTCCAGGTAACATTTTAATTAAATTTTCAAGAGGTCCTAATTTTTTTATCTGTTTTAATTGACTTAAAAAATCTTCCAAATCAAACTTACCATTTTGCATTTTTTTAGCAGCTTTCATAGCTTCATCTTGGTCTATTACTTCTTCTGCCTTTTCTATCATGGTCATTATATCTCCCATGCCTAAAATACGAGTTGCCATTCTATCTGGATAAAATTCCTCAAGTCCATCCATTTTTTCTCCAACACCTACAAATTTAATTGGTACATTTGTAAGGTGTCTTATTGATAAAGCTGCTCCACCTCTAGTATCACCATCTAATTTAGTTAAAATCGCACCCGTTAAAGGTAATGAAGAATTAAATCCTTCTATAACATTTATTGCATCCTGTCCTGTCATACTATCAACAACTAATAATATTTCATCAGGTTTTACTTCATTATTAATATCATTTAATTCATTCATCAAAACTTCATCTATATGAAGTCTTCCAGCTGTATCTATAAGTACATAATTAAATCCATTTTCTTTAGCATATTTAATTGCATTTTTAGAAATTTCAACAGGATTTTTATTACCCTCATCATAAACTTCTATATTAAGTTGTTTTCCTATTTGTTTTAATTGTTCAATAGCAGCAGGTCTATATACATCACAAGCAACAAGTAATGGTTTTTTATTATGTTTTTTCCTTAAATGTAATCCTAATTTACCAATCATTGTTGTTTTACCTGTACCTTGTAATCCAACAAGCATAAGTATAGCAGGATTACCATTTAAATTTAAATCTCTCTTTTCTCCACCTAATAAATCTACTAATTCATCTTTTAATATTTTTACAAACATTTCACCAGGTTTTAAACTTTTAGCGACTTCCTCACCTAAAGCTTTTTCTTTCACATTCGCTATAAACTCTTTTACTACTTTATAATTAACATCAGCTTCAAGTAAAGCAAGTCTTATTTCACGAATAACATCACTAATATTATCTTCTGTTATTTTTCCATAACCTCTTATTTTATTAACAGCGCTTTGTAATCTATCTCCTAAACTTTCAAACATGTTATCACCTAATTCATTATACATTAATTTTTTTAAAAAAAGCAACTATTTTAGTACTTGTTATATATTTAAATATATGTTATAATTTTTTTGGAGGTATTTTTATGAGTAAGTTTTGTGTTAATTGTGGAGCTGAATTAAAAGATGGTGGAGACATTTGCTTAAAATGTGGTAAACTTGTAAATGGTGAAAGTGCACCTGCTAGTACAACTATTACATCTGATAATGCAGTAGCTACAAAAACCAATTCATTAGCTGTAGCTGGATTTATTGTATCACTATGCTCATTAATTATTAACTTTGGTGGAATAGTTGGTGCAGTTGGTACAATTTTATCTAGTATTGGGTTAGCTAAACTTAAAAAGAACAATGAAAAAGGTTTTGGATTAGCTCTTACAGGTATAATAGTTGGTGCATTCAGTATCATATATGGAATATGGTCAATTATTAACTTAGTAAATACAGTTAATTATTATTTATAATAAAAAAGCAAGTGAGTTTAAATCACTTGTTTTTATTTAGCTTCTTCAGCTTGTTTTATAACTTCTTTTCCTTTGTATGTTCCACAATTAGGGCATACTCTATGTGGTCTTATTTCTTCGCCACATTTTGGACATTTTACAGTTGAATTTTCAGTTATTTTATAATGAGTTCTTCTCATTCTACCTCTAGTTTTACTAACTCTTCTAAATGGTACAGCCATTTTAACACCTCTTTCTTATAACAAATCTTTTAATTTTTCTAATTCAGGATTTGTTTTTTTTCTTTCTCCTGTTACAAATTCCCAGCCGTCACCTTTAAGATTTGATGTATCGGCATTTTCAGAAACTACTTTCATTGGGATTTCCATTAATATATTTTCCCATATAATTGGTAAAATATCAAGTGTATTTTCATCTTTTTTTAAAAAATCTTCTGTTTTAGTAATATCATCTAAACTTTCTGAAACATTTATAGAAAATGGATAATTAACAGGCTCTAATGTAATTGCGCATGGTAATACCATTACACCTTCTATATTTAAGTTTATTTGTATATCCCCTAAACTATTCTTATTTATCACACCTTTTACTAAAACATCATCTAATTTAATTAAATCAGTTTGTTTTAAATATTCTTCATTAAATGAATATTTAAAATCAATATCAATGTTTTTAACAATATCATTTTTAAGCCTTATAAGGTCTATTACCACATAATCACCTAACTTTCACTAGCCATAACATTATACATAATATTTTGTTTTTTTTCAAGTATTTTTGTGATATTATATAAAAAGGTGAATAACTATGAAAAGTATTGGAATAATATGTGAATATAATCCTTTCCATAATGGACATTTATACCATCTTAAAAAAATAAAAGAAATGTTTCCTAATTATACTATAATACTAGTTATGAGTGGTAATTTCACTCAAAGAGGATTTTCTAGTATTATAAATAAATGGGATAAAACAAATATAGCATTAGAATATGGAGTAGATTTAGTAATTGAACTACCTTTTGTTTTCGCAACACAATCTGCTGATATATTTAGTAAAGGTGCGATACAAATATTAAATAATTTAAAAGTAGAAAAAATAGTATTTGGTAGTGAATGTGGAGATATAGATTTACTTAAAAATTTAGCTGATATTCAAATTAATAATAAAGAATATGATAATTTAGTTAAAAAATATATGGATGAAGGTATTAATTATCCTAGTGCGATGTCTAAAGCATTACAACATTTTTCAAATTATAAAATAGATAGTCCAAATGATTTATTAGGTCTTTCTTATATTAAAGAAATAATAAAAGAAAAAAGTTGTATTGAACCTATTTGTATTAAAAGAGAAAACAATTTTCATTCTATGGATTTAACTAATGATATAGTAAGTGCATCTGGAATAAGAAATGCAATAAAAAACAATATAGATATTAAAAAATATGTTCCAAGTATTACATATGAATATTTAAAAAAAGATTTATTTTTTATAGATAAATATTTTAATTTATTGAAATATAAAATATTGTGTACTAAAGATTTAAGTATTTATCAAACAGTAGATGAAGGGATAGAATCAAGAATAAACAAATATATTACAAGTTCAAATACACTTGATGAACTTATAGAAAAAGTTAAAACAAAAAGATATACATATAATAAATTAAATAGAATGTTTACTCATATATTATGTGGTTTTACTAAAGAGGAAGCAAAAAAATTTAAAAATATTGAATATATAAGAGTACTAGGATTTAATGAAAATGGAAAAAAATATTTAAACAAAATAAAAAAGGAAATAAGTTTACCTATTGTAACTAATTTCCACTCTATTAAAAATGATATGTTAAATTTAGAATTTAGAACTACTTGTGTTTATTCATGTATTTTAAAAGATAATCAAAATAAATTAATCGAATCTGAATATAAAAATAAGCCAATAATTAAATAATTATTGCTTATTTCTCATAGTGTGAAACATGTATTGTATTGCTATACCACTATTTTGTCCATAATGTTCTTCTGAATAATTTTTTATTTCTTTTACACTTTTAATATTATAATTTTCAAGCATATATTTTTTAACCCATGTGTCTATTGGAAAAACATCAAATCTAGAGTAAGCAAATAATAAAATACATGACGCTACTTTCTGCCCTATTCCTTTATTTTTCATTAAATAATTTAAGGCTTCTTCTGTTGTTAATTTATCTATATTTTCTAAATCAAATTCATTTGAATTTATCTTATTTACAATTTCATATATATATTCATCTCTAAAGCCTGTTTTTAAACTTCTCAAATCTTCTTTTGTACAATCTTTCATATCGATTGCATCTGGAAATAAATAATATTCTTTACCTTCAAATATGACTTTTTTGCCATATTTTTTTGATATGTTATCAACAACTTTAGAAATCATAGGAACTCTATTATTTGCAGATATTATATATGATATAAGTGTTTCAAATTTATCTTGTTGAATCATTTTAAGACCATTTGATTTATTTATGGAATCTAACAAATCTGGATTTTTTAAAAGTAATTCATCGTTTATTTTTTTATAATCTCTATTTAAATCCAAATATTTAGTTATTGTATCTTCTAAATTTTCTTCATTATTAGATGAAACATATAAAGTATCTTTATCTTGTTTTAATCTTACTATTCTATCTTTTAATACTACTATATAAGAATCACCATCTACAATAAATCTAAATATTTGTCCACAAGTTATAGTATCTTTTAAATTAAGATTATTTACTTTTATTTTTAACATTAGTTAATACTAACTCCTTATATTTTCTTCCCTTTTCTTCAAAGTTTTTAAACTCATTATAACTAGGTGCAGCAGGAGACATTACACATATTTTTTTTGTAACTTTTTTAGCTATACTAACTGCTTCTTCTAAGCTTTCTACTAAATAAACATTACCTCTTGTAATCTGATTTCCTATTTTATATCCTGTATCTTTCATACATATAAAATTATCTATATCACTATTATTAAAATAGTTTATAAGACTACTATAATCTATACCTCTATCCATACCACCAAATATTATTGTATCAACATCTTTAAGTGCTTTTACACAATTTATAGTAGCCTCTGGTATTGTTGCTATAGAATCATTATAGTATTTTACATTATCAAATAAACCAACAAATTCCATTCTATGTTCTAATCCTTTAAATGAATTTATAGTATTTATTGTTTTATTTAAATCTAAAGATAGTAATTCACTTAATCTAAGAACAAACATTATATTACTTAAATTATGGTCTCCTAATAAAAATCTTTCATCATTTACATTGTATAGTTTTTTTTCATTTAAATAAACAAAACCATCTTTTATACACATTTCTTTATTTATATCTATTAAATTTGATTTATAATTTCCTTCTTCAACATATTTATTTAAAGTATCATTAACAGATGTATAAATACCAAAATCATTATTATCTTGATATTTAAAAGCATTCATTTTTGCTTTGAAATAACAATCTTTTGATTTAAAGAAATCTAAATGTTCTTCAAATAAATTAAGTATTAATGAAATATGTGGTGATGATTTTACATACTCTAGTTGAGGTGCAGACATTTCTATTACAAGTATGCTTTTATCTGTAAATTTATCTACATAATCAAATATAGGTATACCTATATTTCCAAGTAAATATGCATCATATCCTTGGTCTTTTAAAACTTGTGTTATAAGTGTTGTTGTTGTACTTTTACCTTTTGTTGCAGTTATACCTATTATATTATTTTTCAAAAAGTCTAATACTAAACTTAATTGTGAAATTATTTTATCTTCATATTTAGATGTATCTAAATCTTTAAATTTTACTCCAGGTGATTTAATTAATAAGTCATAATTTTCAAGCCCTTCTAAATAATTTTCACCTACTATTACTTGAGTATTTACATCTTGTTTTAATTCACTATTATTTTCTATTAAATTAACATTTCCATCTAATATAGTTAAATGTTGGTTTGGAAGATATTTTCTAATAAAATTATATGATGATTTACCTTCTCTACCAAATCCTATTATAGCTATATTTTTATCTTTTAAATATTCAATTATTTTTTTATACATTTTACTTCCTTCTTTCTAACAATCTAAAGATTTTTTTACTATTTTTTCAAATTTAGGTTCTAAATTATTTTGTTCATTATATCTTTTTTCTAAGTTTAAACTCATATCTTCTAATTTAAAATTATCTTTATAGTATTTAAGTAGATATGGTAAATTTTCTAATTTATTTATAGTTTTTGTTAGTGCATATCTAACTTCTTCATATGTTCCAACACATTCAAATGGTTTTGTTTTTCCATATCCTATAAGTTCTATAAATGTTTCTTTTAATTCTTCTTTTTCAAATAAATCTTCACCGAATATATTTACTAATTCATCTTTATATAAAAATGGACTTAATATTATATATACGAATAAACATTTTGGGCAATTACAACACCAATGCCAAGGTTCTGTTTTACTTCCAACATTACAACTTTTAAATATTTGATGGTATTTTTTATATTGTGAAAAAAGCATCCCTATTTGATATTCACTCAAAGGTCTAAGTAAACTAAAATATTTTATATCTACATTAAAGTATTTTTTAGTGTAATTATTAAAGTCATTTTCAAATTCATATGTTTTTGAATATTGATGGTTTATTTTAGTTCCATCTACATTTGATTCATTCGCACTTGATTCATTTGAAAGTAGTATATATTTTTTTCTATTTAAGTAAGCACATAAATATGAAATAAATGCAACAAGTGCGGAAAAAGGTGTATGACCATTAATAAATCCTTGTTTATTAAGTTCTAATAAATTTTTATCTATTGTTCTTTTAACTGTAAATATTTTTTCTTCTTTATAACCTGCTACATCTGCACATGAGAGTGTTACTTGTTTTGGATTAATTATAAAGCAAGTATTATTATCGAATTCATCTTTCATAAGTTCTAATGTTACATTAGAATCTTTCCCACCACCAATTGGTATTAAATTACCTTTAGTTTCAAAGTTTGATGGTGCTTTCACATTTTCTTCTTCATGTACACAAGTTATATTCATAAAGTCATCGTATTTAGCGTCTATTTTATTTGTATAAAAAAGTTCACCTAATCCATAAAAATAAAGTTTTTTAAAAAATTCTATTTGTTCTTTATTTAAGTATCCTGCTTTTATTATTACATTTTTACTACATGTTGCTTTCCAATAACTTATAAGTTCTACAAGTCCAACATGAAAAATTAAGTTTTTAGAAAAATCATCAATTTCACATTTTTTTATTTCTAAAGTTGGATTAAAATTAGTTAAGTTTGGAACATTAAAATTAAATGTTATTTTTAATGTATTTTCTAATTCTTGTATATCAAATCCTTCATATATAAATGTATCATATTTATTTCTTAATTCGTTATATTTAACCATTATACCACCTACTTAATATTATACAATAATATAACATTTTTGTAACAAAAAAAATACTTTAATTAAAAATTAAAATATTTTTTTTAATGTATATTTTTTATTATTGTTTAAATAATATCTATCACAATCTATTATATATGAATTTTCTTCTATTTTTTTTATTTCTTTTGTATTAAATAATTCATTTATTAATTCACTATTATTTGAAAAAATTATTTCTCCTGTTTCTTTTATAAAACTATAATATAAATTTACATCTTTAGTAGTTCCTGCAATAAGTAAGTGTTTATTTATATCTAATATTACACTAGAAAAATTAAGTTTGTCTTTCAATTTTTCAAACATTGAAATTCCATTATTTTTATAAATATAATTAATAATTTTATGGGACTCATCTTTTTCAAATTTTGAATATTGTTTATTTAATATATCAAGTTCATTTTTACAATATTCTCCTACTATCAAAGCGCCATCTTTATAATATGGTTCTTTATCATACATGTAACAATCATTATATATAATTTTCGCGAAAATAGCATCTCCAAATATTTGCATACTAACCATATAATTATTAGGACATTTATCTAATAAAAATTCATACATTTTTTTAAATCCTATTTCTTTTCCTTTGTATGCAATAAAAGTGTCCTTATATTCTTTTTTATCCATTTTAAATTTCCTCATTTCACTAATTAATTTATTCATAAGTTTAATTTTTGATATTAATTCAAAAAGGAAGGTTATTCTATCTCATTTTAATATTTTTTCTATAAAAAAAGTTAGAATTTGATTTCTAACTAAACTCATTTTTTCTTACCTCCAGAATTAGATAATCTTATTTCAGCTATTCGTTCTAATTTTGATTCATTTCCTCCTGCCCACATTGAATCAAATATAGCTACAAATTCTTCTCCTAGTTTCGTTACAAATTCTCTAACTTTTTCCATATTCTCTTCATCTACTTGTGATAAACTTGCAACTGTTACATATCTTGAATCAGTGTTTAATGATTGTACTTCTGCTTCATTATAACTATCATTAATTACTTCTTCTAATGTTATTACAGGTTTATTGCAAAATGCAATAAATTCTTTTGTTATTTCTTCTCCAACTAATGCTCTTAACATCTCTGGATTACCTGTTTTGTATAACATCTTAGATGCCATTTCCCATTTCCTTGGATCTGCATTTGGTTTCTCTCCATTATATTTACTTCTAAGTGTTTCACCTTTTTTACATGCAATATATGCATATATTGCTGGATGTATTTTATTCTCACTTGCCCATTTTAACCATCCTTTTGTTGTTGTTTTAATATATACATGCGCAAATCTATTAAATAATGGTTCTGCTAGTTGATTTGCTGATAATGAATCTTTCATCTCATTTCCTGCTGCTACTATTCTTGCATTTTCGGGTAATTTCCAAATACCATTTACTTCTTTATCTAAAATTATATTAAATGCCATACCTTGTATACTTGGTAGTGCATTTGTTATTTCATCAAAGAATACTATATGATTCTTTTCTGGTTCTTTCTCACATTTTTCCTCTAATTTCTTTAACCAAGTTGGTTTAATATCTATTACTTCCTCAGTTACCGAATTATATACACTTTTTCCATTTAAACTTTCTGGTGTTGCATTTCTTAAATATATAATTATGCAATCAGGGTCAATTTGTTTTACTCTTGAACTTTTTCCCTCAGAAGAGGCTCCATGTAAAAAAACTGCTATTCCACTTTCAATTGCGCCTTTAATAATTTCTTCTTCACTTACCTTTTCAAAATTAAAGTTATATGGATTTTTTTGTT
>CANRFG010000007.1 GCA_947629815.1 uncultured Bacilli bacterium | reverse complement strand
TCCAATAAAAAAGTAAGGTTTGTAAGCTTAATTTAGGTACAATAAGCAACCTTACATTCTTATTATAATATATTTTTTGAATTTAAAAAAGACTGTTTTCAAATTTTTCATTTGTCAACAGTCTGAAAGAACTTTAAAATAAGTTCTATATATATTTATTTATTTTTTTTAATTCTTCATCATCAAGTTCAGTTTTTGACAATTGCTCAAATAATTTTTTCTGATCACGAGTAAGTTTACTTGGAATGATAACTTTCATTATAACATACATATCACCTTTTTTAGATGAATGTACATCTTCTATTCCTTTTCCTTTTAATCGATACTTATCATTAGTTTGTGTCCCTGGAGTAATTGTAAGTTTAACAGTGCCATATAAAGTTGGAACTTCTTTTTTACACCCTAAAACTGCATCTGATATAGAAATTGGATATTCTAAATAAATATCTATATCGTCTCTTTTATATATTGGATGTTCTTTAACAGTAAATTCCAAATATAAATCTCCATTAGGCCCACCATTTACTCCAGCCTCACCTTTACCTGAAAGTCTCAATTGATTGCCTGTATCAACTCCTGCAGGTATTTTTACTTCTAAATCTTTATTTTTTCTTACTTTTCCTGTTCCTCTACAAGTATTACAAGTTCTTTCATATGTTCTACCTGTTCCACCACATTCAGAACAAGTAGTCCTTGTCATAAAAGCACCAAATAAAGACCTTTGTTCTGTAGTAACTGTTCCTGTTCCATTACAATTTGAACACTTCTTTTCACCATGTCCACCTTTACCATTACAGTCACTACAATCTTCATTTACAGTAACATTTATAGTTTTTTTACATCCAAATACAGCCTCTTCAAATGTAAGATTTACATCTACTACACTATCTCTACCTTTTCTTGCTCGATTTGATGACCTTCCACCAAAATTAAATCCACCAAATCCTCCTCCAAATATATCACTAAATATATCTGAAAAATCAAAATCTGAAAAGTCGAATCCAGCACCTCCTGAACCATTTGAAAATGCTGCATGACCAAATTGATCATATTGTTTTCTTTTACTTGCATCTGACAAAACTGCGTAAGCTTCTTGTGCTTCTTTGAATTTTTCTTCAGCGCCTGGTTCTTTGCAAACATCTGGGTGATATTTTTTAGCTATCTTTCTAAAAGCACTTTTTATTTCATCTTCAGTAGCTGTTTTAGGAACTCCTAAAACTTCATAATAGTCCCTTTTATTCATACTTTCACCTCTTACTTCTCTAATAATTGTTCAAATTGTTGTAATATTGAATCAAACATTTTAATAGCTGATTCTACTACTACACTATCAGTCATATCTATACCCATTACTTTTAATTCCTCTAAAGGGGGCATAGAACCACCTAAAGTTAAAAATTTAAGATAATTTTCTTTCATGTTGTTTGTATTTTTTAGTATATTATCTACTATATAACATGCAGCACTTAATCCTGTTGCATATTTATATACATAAAAATTATAGTAAAAATGTGGTATTCTTTCCCATTCATATCTAATATAGTCATCTATTATAACTCCATCACCAAAATATTTTTTATTTAAATTATAATAGAAATCACTTAAAACTTCGTGTGTTAAAACTTCGTTATTTTCATGTTTCTTATACATTTCTCTTTCAAATTCTGCAAACATTGTTTGTCTATATATAGTAGATTTAAACAAATCAAGTAAATTGTTTAAAATAACTAATTTTTCATTTCTATCTTCTGTTTTATTAAGTAAATGAAATGCAAGAAGTAACTCATTTACTGTAGATGCAACTTCTGCAACAAATATTTTATACCCACTATTTTGAAATGAATTATTTTTCTTTGAATAATAACTATGCATTGAATGACCTAATTCATGCGCTAAAGTAGAAACATCATTTAATGTACCTTCAAAATTTAAAAGCAAATATGGATTTGTATCATATGAACCACTAGAATATGCTCCACTTCTTTTACCTTTACTATTATATACATCTATCCATTTTTCTTTAAATGCTTTTTCTAAATCTTTTGAATATTCATCACCTAAAATACTTAAAGCATCTTTAACAATATCAACTGCTTGTTCAAAAGAATATTCTTTAGTACTTTCATCAACTACAGGTACATAAGTATCATATAAATGTAATTCTTCAAGATTTAATGCTTTCTTTTTAATATCATAATATTTATAAATATAATTAAGGTTATTTGAAACTGTTTTAATTAAATTATCATATACTTCTACATTTATTTCATCTGCAAATAATGATGCTTCTAAAGCAGATGAAAAGTTATATATTTTAGCAAGTGAAGAATTTGCTTCTACATCTCCAACATAAGAAGATGCAATAGTATTTTTAAATTTTTCATAAGTTTTATACATCAAATCAAAAGCATCTTTTCTAACTTTTCTATCTTTTGATTTTATATATTTAGAATAATTACTACTTGTAAGTTCTACTGACTCATTATTTTCATCTACTATTTTTCCAAAAGTCATATCAGAATCAGTTAAATTTTCATATGTGTTTGAAGAACTTGATAGTGCTTTACTTAATCTTGAAATTAAAATTTCTTCATTTTCACTTAAAGTATGATTTTTATATCTAAATAAATCTTTTAAAACAACTTCATATTCTTTTAATTTAGGTTGTTCATTATAAAATTTTAAGATTACATCATAATCATATTTTAATAAACTTGGTTTTATAAAAGATGTTGCTTCATCAAATTCTTTAAATAAATTTTTAACTTTTCCAACCATTTCTTGTGATTCTGTGTTAGTTGTATCAGTATCAAGTGATAAATGTGCATACATATATAGTTTATCTAACATTCTAGCAGTTTCATATTCTTGTTTTAAACATTCATATAAATTATTTGCACTTTCCATTAAATTAGTATGATTTTTTATTTTTTTTATTTCTTCTAAACATTTTACTAAATCTTTTTCAAATAAATCTTTACTACTATAAATTTTTGATATATCCCATTTATACTCATCACTTATTTCACTACGAAGTTTTTGATTCATTTTTTTCCTCCCATATTAGAGAAGTTCTAGATTAACTAGAACTTCATTTTATTTTTCTTCGAATTCTGCTTCTTTTACATCTTTGTCATCTTTTGAGTCGTTTGATTCATTTTTTGATTGTTCTTCTTGTGCTTTTTTAGCAGCTTCTTCATATACTTTAGTCGCAAAAGCCATAGCTGTTTCACTTAATTTTTCTTTTTTAGTTTTTATATCTTCTAAGTCTTCTTTTTCTAATGCTTCTTTTAATTCCTTTATTTCTTCTTCTGCTTTTTCTTTATCTTTAGAATCTATTTTATCTCCTAAATCTTTAATTGAACGCTCTGTTGTAAATATTAATTGTTCTGCTTCATTTTTCAAATCTGCTTCTTCTTTTCTCTTAGCATCTGCTTCTTTATTTGCTTCTGCTTCTTTTACCATTTTATCTATTTCATCATCAGATAATCCTGTTGAAGAAGTTATTGTAATTGATTGTTCTTTATTTGTTCCTAAATCTTTTGCTTTAACATTAACTATACCATTTGCATCTATATCAAATGATACTTCAATTTGTGGAACTCCTCTTGGCGCTGCTGGAATATTAGTTAATTGGAATCTTCCTAAAGTTTTATTATCTGATGCCATACTTCTTTCACCTTGAAGTACATGTATATCAACTGCAGGTTGGTTATCTTCAGCAGTTGAGAATACTTGTGATTTACTTGTTGGTATTGTTGTATTTCTTGGTATTAATACTGTCATTACTCCACCAAGTGTTTCAATTCCAAGTGATAATGGTGTTACATCTAGTAATACTATATCGTTTACTTCTCCTTGAAGTACTCCACCTTGTATAGCAGCACCCATAGCAACTACTTCATCTGGGTTTACTCCTTTTGATGGTTCTTTTCCAAGTTCATCTTTAATTAATTCTTGAACTCTTGGAATACGAGTTGAACCACCTACTAATAATACTTTATCAATATCGTTTTTAGATAATTTAGCATCTTTTAACGCTTTACGAACAGGCTCTAAAGTTGAATCAATTAAATCGCGTGTTAATTCTTCGAATTTTGCTCTTGTTATATCCATTTCAAAATTAACAGGTGTTCCATCAACTTGTGCGATAAATGGTAATGATACTTGAGTAGTAGTCATGCTACTTAAATCTTTTTTAGCTTGTTCTGCTGCTTCTTTTATTCTTTGCATTGCCATTTTATCATTAGATAAATCTACTTTTTCTTGTTTGTCAATTGATTCTACTATATAATCAACTAATTTATTATCAAAGTCATCTCCACCTAAATGGTTATTTCCACTAGTTGATAATACTTCAAATACTCCATCTCCAAGTTCTAGTATAGAAACATCGAATGTTCCTCCACCTAAATCGTAAACTAATATTTTTTCGTTTTTATCTTGTTTATCAAGTCCATAAGCTAATGCTGCTGCTGTTGGTTCATTTATAATTCTTTTTACTTCAAGTCCTGCAATTTTTCCTGCATTTTTTGTTGCTTGTCTTTGTGCATCATTGAAGTAAGCTGGTACTGTTATAACTGCTTCTTTTACATCTTCTCCTAAATAACTTTCTGCTGTTTTCTTTAAGTCTCCAAGTATCATCGCACTTACTTCTTCTGGAGAATATTTTTTTCCATTTGCTGAAACTTTTTCACTTGTTCCCATCAATCTTTTAATTGATGAAATTGTTTCTGGATTGATTACTGCTTGATGTTTTGCTTTTGATCCAACAAGCATTTTTCCATCTTTGAATGCAACTACAGATGGAGTTGTTCTTCCACCTTCAGCATTTGCAATTACCTTTGGTTCTCCTCCTTCATATACACATACACAACTATTAGTTGTTCCTAAATCTATACCTATTATTTTTCCCATATTTTTTCACCTTTCCTTTATTCACTAACTTTGACCATAGCTGGTCTTATAACTCTATCTTTATATAGATATCCTTTTTGTAATACATCAAGTACCATACCTGGCTCTATACCTTCTCTTGCCTCAGTCATGACTGCTTGATGATAAGTTGGGTCAAATGGTTTATTATTTCCATCGATTGCTTTCACTTCGAATTTTTCTAAAGTAGCAATTAATTTACAATAAATCATTTTAAATCCTGATAAAAATTTTGAAACTTCATCTTCTAAGTTGTCATCATCCATATTTATTGCTCTTTCAAAATTATCTACTATTTGTAACATTTCCTTTATTAAGTCTTCATTAGAATACTTAAGCATTCTGCTTACTTCTTCTTCTTTTCTTTTTCTATAATTTATATTTTCTGCTTTTTCTCTAAGTAATTTATCTTCTAACTCACTTATTTTATTATAAGCATCATTTAATTTATCTAATCGTTTATCTTTAATTTTTTTATGTTTTTCTTCTTTTTTTCCACTTTCATGTTTTTGTTCTACTTTATTAACTTGTTGGTTATTTACCTCTTGTTGATTTACTTCTTGTTCTTTATTTTCTGTTTGTGTATTTTCTTCCATAACAACCTCCTATTCTAAATTTTGCTTTATATAATCAAGTAATGTTACAACATGGTCATATTCCATTCTTTTTGGACCTATTAAAGCGATAGTTCCTTCTTCTCCATTATTGTTGTATTTTGTTTTAATTACTGTTAAATCTTCGTCTATGTCATTTTCACTACCTATGTATATATTTATACCATTCCCTTCTTCTTTAATACTATTTATTATTTCTTTATCATCAAATTTATTTATTATTTCTCTTATTTTTTCAGTATTATCGAATTCAGGTTGCATAAGTATATTTTTTCTACCATTCATTTGTACATTACTAGCAGATGCAAAATCTGAAAACGCATTGTAGAAAGCATTATATAAAACTTCGTGTTGTTTAACATAATTTGCAATTATAGGTTTTACTTCGTATTCAAGTGTTGTACTTACTTCACTTATAGGTGTTCCAATAACGAGTTTATTTATTAAGTCGACTGTTTGTTTTATCTCATTAAGTGGGACATTTTCACTAAGCATTATATTTTTATGTTGAACATGTCCTTTATCTGTAATAACAATTGCGACTAATTCTCTTTCTGTTATAGGTACAACTTCTACTTTAGTAAGTCTATTATCTTGTGAAGATGGTCCAAGTACTACTGTGGTATAATTTGTAATTTCTGAAATTATTTCCATACTTTTACTTATTGCATCAGTCAAAACCAATGACTTATTTTGAAATACTTGTTGAAGTTTTAAAACATCTTCTCCTGTTAATTCTTTTGGTTTCATAATATTATCAACATAATATCTATAACCTTTTTCACTTGGAACTCTACCTGATGAAATATGTGTTTTTTCAATTAGTCCTATTTCTTCTAGCAAAGCCATTTCATTTCTTATTGTTGCACTTGAACAATTTAGTGCTTTACATAAAGAATTAGAACTTATTGGTCTAGCTGTTTTTATATAATCCTCTACTATTAATTTAAGAAGTTCTGTCTGTCTTTCATTTAACATATAATCACCTCTTATTAGCACTCCTATTTGTCGAATGCTATATTCAGTATACTATTATATGTTAGCATTGTCAAGATATGAGTGCTAAAAAATAAAAATTTTTTTTATTTAAAACAAAAAGTACGAAAAATCGTACTTTTATAAGGTATTTTAATCACATTTTAATTCATTATTACTTTTTATATATTCCTCACCTGATTTAATTGTAGGCTCTAGCTTATTATTAGACCAAGTTATAGTAGATGGATTATAGTTAATTGTGCCAACTGCAGATAAATCATAATCAGCGTTTTTAATTGTAGCACTACATATATTGACAACACAACCATCAAAATTATTAGAAACAGCTGGAACAGACTCACCATTTACAGTTATTTCAGCATTTTTAATGTTTATAGTTGAAGCACCATTACAAGAGATTACAGGTAAACCATTTGATTCATACACACCACCATTAATATCAATTAAACCTATAAAATCACTATCATTCATAATAGTACCTCTCAATGATGACTCATAATTTCCACCATTTACGATTATATGTCCACTTTTTTGTCCTCTAATAGTAGAGCCTTCACCAAGAGCAGTAGCATCATTAATTGTCAATGTATTACATACAGAGCATACTAGATTTTGCCAAGCAGTAGCATTATCCAAAGAAATTGCTTTATATGTTCCACCATTTATAACGCCATTTGATGCACTTGCTACCCACACAGTAATACCATAAGTACTTTCTATATAAACTCCATCTTTATATTCTCCATCTTCAAAAATAGTTTCCTTTACAGGAGATATTTCTAAATTACTTTCATTTACAACATAAATAGGAGTGCAATACCACTCACTGCAAGTTGAAGTACCTTTTATATAACCATTTTTAATTACTAATTTAGATTTAGTTCCATCACTAGATATTACTTTTGTATTATTTCCAATTGTATTTATTATTCCACCACCTGTTGTATCATCAATTGTTAAATAACCTTTACTAGAAATTGTATCTTTTTCTGAACTAACACTTTTTCCATTTAAGTTTATTACTACATCTTTTCCTTTTGGAATAGTCAAAGTGGTTTCTAACTCTATATCATTTAATAATAATATGTTATTTGTTGTATTATCTATATTGTTTATTGTATCTTCTAAATTACTATTAAAATTACATTCTGAATTACTTAGTATATTTTCTACTTTTATTTTTCCATTTTCTTCCTTTAAAGTTACTCCATTATTACATACTATATTTGTTACATCTTCTTTTTCTATTTCTGTATTTGTACTTTCTCCTATATATATGCTTTTTAACTCTTCATTATTTTTCTTTACTATTAATGTTTTATTATTCGTATCTTTACAATAATCATTATTTGATATACTTGATACTCCATTTATATAATCTATTGAATAATCATTTATACATAAATTGGCTTTCTTTATATCTCCTTTTTCTATTGTTATACTTCCATTACTTACTTTTGTTCCTGTATATTCTGCTTTTATGTTACTATCAAATACACTATATACTCCATCATCTACTACATTCATTATTAAATAGTTTGTTACTGCTCTTACATATCCATTCGCACTTTCTACTGATGTTGCTTTCTTAGATGACTCTACTATATTCATTATTATTGGTACTGTTATCAACGCTATTATTGCAAGTATTACTATTACTGCTAATAACTCTACTAATGTAAAACCTTTTTTCATTTTTACTTCCTCTTTTCTATTGTTTACTTATATTATGACCTCCACCATGATATTTGTCAAGTGGAATAATTTTTTAAAAATCGATAAGTTTTGCATTTTTATACAAAATAAAACAAGTTAAAACATAAATTCTAACTTGTAAATTACTACTTTAATCTATTTTTAAAGAAATTATTATTTATTATTCGTGTAGATTTTCTATCTTTATTAATTTCATTAAATAAAGCATTTGTTCTTTTCATTTCTCTTTCTTCTACTATTTCTTCTGGTGTTTTTTTTGAATATGTAAATGTTGTTTTTTTAGGTACTATTTTTGTATTATTATTTTTACCAAAATTATTTTGAAAAAGCATTAGATTTTCTCTCCTTTATTATCTCCTCAACAGGTCCATATGTTTTTCTATATCCATCTATAAGTCCATATTTCTTAATTGCTTCTATATGTTTCTTAGTAGGATACCCCTTATGTTTACCAAATTCATACTCTGGATATTTTTTATCAAGTTCATACATCATACTATCTCTAGTAACTTTAGCAATTACACTTGCTGCAGAAATAGTTATGCTCTTTAAATCGCCTTTTATTATAGAAGTCGTTGGAATATCTAATTCAAGAGGCATTGCATCAGTTAAAACATGTTCAATTTTTATTTTTTTTCTTAAATCTTCAATAGCCAAAATCATTGCTTTTTTACTTGCTTGATATATATTTATTTCATCTATTTCATCTGGACCAACTATACCTATAGAATACCCTATGGCATGTTCTTTAATATATTCTGCATATTCATTTCTTTTTTTTTCAGTCAATTTTTTTGAATCAGTTAATCCATCTAATTTAAAATCATGAGGTAAAACAACGCAAGCAGTTACTACTGGTCCAATTAAAGGTCCTCTTCCAACTTCATCTACACCAGCAACATTATTTATACCACTTTCCCATAATTCATGCTCATATTTATAATTATCTAACTTGGACTCTATTTTCATCAAATTCACCTATGGATTCTGTATAATCTCTACAGAAATTTTGCAATATACCTTCTTCTTTTGCCTGATTTCCTAATTCTGTAACAATATCTTCCCATGTGCGTTGCCCAGGTGCATATTCTTCACCACAATAAGTTTTATCTAAATTATAAGCTAAACTTTTATTTATATCATAACCAGGTTCTCCATTTTTAGCTTTTTCTATGAACATTACTTTTCTCAATTTTTAAACCCCTTTCTATATTATCTAATAATTCGTCGTTTATTTCTTCTATTTTTCTTAATTCACCATTTTTAAAACACTCAATTTTTATAAAATTATATATATCACATAATTCTAAATAAGATTGTTCTGACTTATTTAAATATGAACTATCAGATTCATTTCCATCAGCTTTTTCTCCTCTTTTATTAAGTAATTCTATACTAATTTCAGATGGAAGATGAAGAAAAAATGTCATATCAGGCGCAGGTAAATTTAAAAAATCAAACTCAAGGTTTTCTATCCATTTATACATTTCTTTTCTTTGTTTTTCTTCAGTTATTTTAGAGCCTTGAAATGCCATATTGGAATATATATATCTATCTAATATAACAGTAATACCATTATCAATTAAATTATTTATTAAATTTATATTATATAATCTATCTGCAGCATAATAAAGTGAAGACACTTTAGGGTCTACATTTATACTTCCTTCTTCAAAGTAAGATTTTGAAATATATTCCTTACCTAAAAATGGTCCTCCTATTATTTTGCCTGTTGGAGAATCATAATTAGGAAATGAAAAATATTCACATTTAATTCCCTTTTCATTTAATCTTTTAACAATTAATTTTGATTGTGTTTCTTTTCCAGAACAATCAACACCTTCTATTAAAATTATTTTCCCTTTCATACAATCCTTCCTAATCTTCTGATATTTCATTATTTAAAAATTTTACATCAAGAAACTTCTTTGAAGATAAAAAATCACACATATGAACAAATTTTTGATATTTATTTTTAGGTGCTTGCAAAATAGCATTACCTTTATAATCCTTAGTCCAAGGTCCCATATGTGTTTCTATACAGGAACATAAAAATTCAAGTTCACCTTCTGTAAGTGTTAATTTATCTTTATTGTCTTTTATTAATTTTGAAACTATTAGTGGATGATTAGCAACTGTATATTCTGTTTTAACAAGTCCTGATTTGCAACCATCATGAAGTATTAAAGCAATTAACATTAAATCTTTTTCATCGTTAGTAAAAACACTACCTATAGATTCATTATTTAAAAGTTCATAAGCAATTCTTACAGCTACTTTAGTATGTCTTACTAATCCTCCTGTTCCTAATGAAAACTTAGGATGATATTTTCCTGTTGAACTAGCAGGTACTTCAAAAAAATAATCTGGTAACATTTCCACTAATTTTTTAGCATTTTCCAAATATTTTGAATTTAATATATAACTAAATTCTCTTTTAAATACATCTTGTTTATTCATACTACCACCTATCTCATTTTAACACATTTATGCTTAAGTATCAATGAAATTAACAAGTATTTGATTTTGTGTATATAAATATTTTGGATTTATGTATATGTTATTTTTATTTTCAAGTAATTGCTTACTTTCTAATAATTCTTTAACTTGTTTTATATCTTTAATATTTGTATATTTATTATTAAACTCTTTTTTATTAATTCCTTTTATTTTTCTAAAACCTAGTATAAATTCATTTTCCATTTTTTCTTTATATGATATTTCATTTTTACAATATATATAATTACCAGTTAAATATTTGTTTAAATTTCTTGTATTTTCATATCTAATATTATTAACATATCCACTTGCACCAAGTCCAAATCCATAATATTCATTATTATTCCAATAGTTTAAATTATGTTTAGATTCATATCCCCTTTTACAATAATTACTTATTTCATAATGTATAAAACCATTTTGTTTTAATTTTTTATTTATAAGTTTATACATTTCATAGTCGATATCTTCATCTATATTTTTTATTCCATCTATGTATATTTTTGTATTTTCTTCTATAATTAATGAGTAAGTAGATACATGATTTATATCTAATTTTATTATATTTTCTATATCTTTTTCTACATCTTTTATTGTTTGACCATAAATTGCATATATTAAATCTACATTTATATTTTTAAATCCTATCTTTTTAGCTAAAGAAATGTTTTTTACTATATCTTTCTTTTTATAATTTCTACCTAAAAATTTTAAATATTTTTCATTAAATGTTTGAATACCTATACTTAATCTATTTACACCATTATTAAATAAAAATTTTAATTTTTCTTCGTTTAAATCTTCTATATTACATTCAAAAGTAAATTCTATATTTTTACTTTTTTTTATTTTTCCTATAATATTAAATAATTTTTGTAGTTGTTCTAAATTTAAACAAGTAGGTGTCCCACCACCTATATATAATGTATTAATTATCTCATTTTTATAATTTTTATATATTTCTTTTTCTAATTCTTTTAAATAGTTATCTACCCATTTTTTGTTATAATACATTTTACAAAAATCACAATATGTACAAATATTATTACAAAAAGGTATATGAATATATATTGATTTTACCACTTGAATCACCATTTACATTATATAATTTATAAGAAAAAAAAGAAATTAATTTTTTTTAATTTCATTTTTTTATTTTTATATACTCTTTTACTTTTAATGGGAAATCAGTTATAACATAGAAAGGTAATTCACCATTTTTTATTTCATTTCCATATTCTTTAGAAATAAAGTTTGCTTTTCTATAATGAGGTCTAGGTGTTTTATCATCACATGAATACAATGACATCTTATTTTTAATGATTTTTTCTATTGCATTTTCATTTATTAAATTATATTTTATATTCGCACCATCAAATCCCATATCTAATGTATTAAAATTAGAGTATTTATTTATAAGCGTTACCACATTTAAATCTGGTAATTTATCTTTTATTCTAAATAGTGCATTATAATTATAACTTTGTATAGCTAAATTTCTATTTTTGTAATCATACTTTTGTAATAGTTCCACAACATTTTGTTCAAATTTTTCTTGTTTTAATCCTGAATATTCTTGTAGTGAACATTTTAATTCTATAAGCATATGCTTATCTTTAGAAAAATTTTTTATAATTCTATCAAATTTTTCTATACTACAATGTTGTCCAGATAAACAACCATATCTATTAAAAAAGTATCTATCTATATTTGCTAAATTAAACAATCTTTGAAGGAATACATCAATACTTTTTGTTTTAAATTGCATTTTATTTAATTCATTAAAAGACAAATTTTGAACTTTATACCCATTTATTGTTGAATCATGCATTACAACTATTTTATCATCTAAAGTTGGTCTTATGTATAATTCTACTCCATCTATATCTTTTGAAGTTGAACAATTCATTATTGCATCGTAAGAATTTTCTACATCAAATCCTTGATTTCCTTTATGACCTAATATCTTAATATTTTCAACCATATTTACCCCTCACTTCTAAACAACGATTATTTTATCACTTTTTATTTCTTTGTCAAGATTTTTAAAAATAATATAATTTACCATAAAAATTACATGTAAATTTATTTAAAAAGTAAAAACTTCTTATGATTACCTATTTCATTTGTTTTAGCTTTAAATAAAGATAATATATCAAATCTATTACCTTTGTTTACTTCAATATAAACATTACCATTGTTTATATATAATCTACCTAAATTAGCAGCGTTATATAAAATATCATATGTTTCATATTTGTTATTGCATTTTAAATTTTTATCCAAGTGATATACTTTACTATTTAAATAAATATACCAATATTTCATTTTTATATAATTAATATCAAATTGTAGTTTATCTAAAATTTGCAAAGTAAAAGAATTAATACCAAGACTCTTTAATAAATCATGAGCAAAAACTTTTTGAATTTCCCATTTCTCATTTTTACTATAAATTTTTTTAACTTTTTCATCTTTTTTATATGAATAACTATTAAATATTATATTTCCATTATAAATAAGATGAACTGCCTCATAATCATTATTATTTTCATTAAAATAACGACTTATAATAAACCAATTCAAATTTTTTGGAATTCTTAATTCATAAAAAACACCATTATCTCCATAATACTTTACTTTTACTTTATCCATAAAATAACCCCTTAATTATTATTTTTAATTATTTTGTCATATAAAGTATAAATATATTGTACAGAATTTTCTAGGAAAAAATAATGTCTCACATAAAAAATTAAAAATACAATTAAAATAAAGAAAGGTATTATGAAAAGACTATTTAAGTAACTTAAAGCAAGAATTATAAAAGTAAAAATTGTATAAAATAAAGTTACTAATAAATGTATTAATCTTTCATGTTGAAAATCACTTATTTTTTCTCTTATTATAGATATTTCTTTTGAATTAAATTTGTAATTATCTTTTATTTTATTTTCTAAATCTAAAGTAAATTTTTTAATATATTTTGTCATAAATCTCCTTAAACTAAACTTTTACCTGTCATTTCTTTTGGTATATCAATATTCATAATTTTTAAAATAGTAGGCGCAACATCACATAATGCACCATCTTTTAAACTATAATTATTATTACATAATATACATGGCACTAAAGAAGTCGTATGGCTTGTAACTTTATTACCATCATCATCTATCATATATTCACAATTACCATGGTCTGCTATTATTAATAAATTACCATCTATTTCTTTAATTTTATCATGTAACTTTTTAAGACAATCATCTAATGTTTCAACTGCTTTTATAGAGGCTTCTAAATTACCTGTATGACCTACCATATCTCCATTAGCATAATTTAATATTACTAAATCATAGTTTTCAATTTTATTTATTAAAGTATCTGTTATTTCATATGCGCTCATTTCAGGTTTTAAATCATATGTAGCAACTTTAGGCGAAGGTATTAAAATTCTATCACAATTTTTTAATTTTTTATCTTCTCCACCATCAAAGAAATAAGTAACATGTGCGAATTTTTCTGTTTCTGCAATTCTTAATTGTTTTAATCCTTTATTACTTATATATTCTCCTAATGTATTTTCTAATACAGGAAGATTATAAGCATTAGTACATATTACTTCACTACTTACAGGCATCATTGTAACTAATTTAATATCTTCTAATTTTTTTGTTTCAAAAAAGTTAAAATTTTTATTAGTAATAGATGAAAAAAGTTCTCTTAATCTATCTGGTCTATAATTAAATACAATAATTGAGTCTTTAGATTCAATAGTTCCATTACTATCTATAACACCCGGTATTATAAATTCATCATCTATATTATTTGAATAATTATCATTTAATAAATCAGTATAATTATCATATTTTTTAGCGTTTCCAAATACTATTGCGTCATAAGATTTTTTAATTCTATCATAATTATTATCTCTATCCATAGCATAATATCTACCTGATATAGTAGCAATTGTTCCAATATTTACTTCTTTTATTTTTTTATTTAGTTCATCAAAAAACTTTAATGCACATCTTGGTAATGTATCTCTACCATCTGTAAAAAGATGAAGATAAACATTAGTTATGTTTTCTTTTTTACACATATCTAAAAGTGCGAATAAGTGTTTCATATGTGAATGTATCCCACCATCACTTAATAATCCACAAATATGAAGTTTCGAATTATTTTTTTTAGAATGTTCTATTGCATCAAGTAAATTCTTATTTTCAAAAAATGTTTTATCTTCTATATTTTTAGTTATAAATTGTAATGGTTGATATACAACTCTACCTGCTCCTATATTTAAGTGTCCAACTTCACTATTACCCATTTGACCACTAGGTAACCCAACACTAGTACCACTTGCTTGTAGTAAACTATTAGGATATGTTTTAAATAAATAATCAAGCGTAGGTGTATTTGCAAGTAAAACAGAATTACCTTTTTCTTCTTTTCTTATTCCTACACCATCTAATATGCAAAGTACAAATGTCTTCATATCATCACCATATTTATTTTAACACATTAATGATTTTTTATAAAGAAAAAGACTAAATTTTAGTCCCAGTTATCAATTTTTAACTTTGTAATGTTCTAATCTTAATTTATCTGCAACAGTAACTATAAATTCAGAATTAGTTGGTTTTGCCTTATCAATATCAACACTATGTCCAAATATTTCTTCCATTAAGCTCCAATCTCCTCTATTCCAACTAACTTCAATAGCATGTCTTATAGCTCTTTCAACTCTTGATACAGTAGTATCAAATTTACTTGCAAGTTCTGGATATAATTCTTTAGTTATTCCACCAATAGTTTCTGGTCTTTCAAATATTATACTTATCCCTTCTCTTATATATTGGTATCCTTTTATATGTGAAGGAATACCTAATTCATGAAGTATTTTTGTTATTGAAACTTGTAAATTGTTATGATAAAAATCTAAAGTTTTAGAATCTTCTTTTCTATTAGATAAATTAATTATTCTTTGTTCTAAATCATCTAATTCAAATGGTTTTAATATAAAATAATTTACACCATAATCTGAAACTTGTTTTATTACATCTTGTGTATTATAACTTGTTTCTACTATTACATTTTTATTTATTCCCCTTTTTTTCATTTCTTCTAACACATATAATCCATCTTTTTTAGGCATTATTAAATCTAATAATATAACATCATATTCATTTTGTTTTTCTTCTATTAGTTCTATTCCCTCTTTACCATCATGTGCGATAAAATCAACAGATATATTTTCTTTATCTTTAAAATACTCACAAACCATATTAACTAAATTTACATTATCATCTACCATTAATAATCTAATCATATATTTTCTCCTATTCTATTGACAACATATATTATACTACCTAAATACTTATTTTAACTATAGCAAAAATGCTCTAGTTTTGTCGAAAATTGTCGAAAAAACTAAAAAGAAGTTGCTTTTTTCTACAACTTCATATTTTTTACTTACTAATCTTCTCTTACTTCTTTTTTTTCTCTTAATTTTGATAAAAAACCTTTTTTGCTATTCTTTGATTTAATAGCCATGTTATAAACATCTAAAACTCTGTTTGCATAATATTTTGATGAATATGCCTCACTACTAACTCTTGCTTGTTTTGATAATCTATTAAGCTTATCTTTATCGTTGATAAGTTCTTCCATTATTTTTATATATTCTCTTTTATTATTAAATATTTTTCCATTTAAATCGTCTATTACAACAGATGTAAAGCTTTCATCATTTATACATACAGGTACTATTGAAGCTGCTGATGCTTCTATAACTGTTAGTCCTTGTGTTTCAGTAGTAGATGCAGTTGCGAAAGCATTACAACATAGATAATATTTTTGTATACTATCTAAAGGCACTTTACCTACAAAAATTATTGATGGATTTTTCGAATATTGTTTTTTTAATTTTGATAAATCTGGTCCATCTCCAACAACAAGTAATTTGCAATTTTTATATTTTTTATATAATGTATTTTGTGCATCTAATAAAAATGGTACATTTTTTTCTTCTGCTATTCTTCCTACAAAGATTATAACAAAATCTTCTTTTTTTAATCCTAGTTTTTCTTTTAATTCGTTTATTTCTTTTACTTTATTATTTTCTTTATAAAATTTTTCTATTTCTATTCCTGTTGGAACTATATGTACATTTCTATCAAACTTATATTTTTGCTTAAATAAATCATATGTTTTTTTAGTTGGTACTATCAATTCAGTAGTTGTTTTATCACAATAAAATTTTGTCAAATATTCAACTATTTTTTTACTTGCTCCATCAAAATATCCTTTTGTTATATAATGAACATAATCTTCATACATAGTATGATATGTATGTACAAGTGGTATTCCAAATTGTTTAGCAATTATTCTAGCAAAAGTACCTACACCAAATTCTGTATGTGAATGTATAACATCTAAGTTCCATTTTTTTATTTTACTTATTATTTTAAATGGATATATTCCTGTTAATCTATAATCATATATACCTGTTGGAATACCAGGTATTCTTATTATTTTGTTATTATCCTCATATTTATATGACATTTTTTCATTATTAACGGTTACAACAAAAACTTGATGTCCTTGTTTTTCTAGTGCATGTTGAAGCATTAATATACTTGTTGAAACGCCATTAATATATGGTGGATAAGTATCTGTAAATATTCCTATTCTCATATTAATTTCTCTTTTCTTTAATATTCATTATTACTGCACCTACTATTATTCCTAAATAATAAGTTGTAAATCTCCAAAGTAACATTGAAGCTGTTAATTTACCACCTTGTATAAAATTTCCAAAGAAAGCAATATAACCATATTCTAAGCCTCCACTACCACCTGGAATTGGTACAAATGACCCTATTAACATTACATATGCTGATGTGACTATTGTATAAAATAAATTTATGCTTGAAAAATCACTCATTGAAAATAAAATTACTATAGGAATTGTATAATAACATAAAAGTGCCATTATATTATATATTACCCCATTTATAAGTAATCTTTTATTTTTTATTAATTCTTTTGCTCCTAAATTAAATTCATATACATATTTATTAAATCTTTCTATTGTTTCTTCTTTATTTTTTATTATTTTTAATTTATGAAGTAAACCTATTACTATTTTGCATATAAATTTATTAAATCTTTTTAAGAACGCTATTAAAAATAGACCTACTGTAACAGCTAAATTTATTATAAATCCTAGTATAACTAATCCTTTTAATATATTACTAGCTGGAAATATATGGAATATAAAATTTGATACAATCGCTACCAAACCTATTAAAACAAGCGCAACCTGAAATACAATGAAGTTTTGTATGGCTATGTTAGTGCCTTTTACAATTGGTATATCATGTTTTTTTAAATAATAAATTTGAAAGGGTTGTCCACCAGATGAACATGGCGTTACCCCATCAAAAAATATTGTCGTCATCATTAATTTAAATGAACGAAAAAAGGTAAAATCTTTTTTTACAGTAGTTATAAATGAATGTATTGATAATGTTCTAAATAACCAATAAATTATTATAAACAATACTCCTACTGAAAACCAAATAAAGTTTATGTTTTTAAATTCATTTATTGTAACTTCAAAGTTATCTTTTAATGAAAAATACAAAACTATAATTGTAATTATTATAAGTAATAGGTAATTTAACTTACTTTTAAGCTTCTTTCTCATCTATAACTTCAACTCCTGGTAAAGTTTTTCCTTCTAATAATTCTAATGTTGCTCCTCCACCTGTTGAAATATGTGAGAAAGAATTTTTATATCCAAAATTTATTGCAGCAGATGCAGTATCTCCACCACCTATTATAGTTAAAGAATCTGTTTTTGAAATCATTTCTAATAATTGTTTTGTTCCATTTGAAAATTTTTCTATTTCAAACATACCTACTGGCCCATTCCAAATAATAGTTTTACTACTATCTATATATTCTTTAAATAATTTTAAGGTTTCTTTTCCTATATCAAGTCCAATATCATCATTTTTAATATCACTTATAAAACATTCTTTTGAATTTGAATTTTCTGATATCTCATCTGAGGTTACAACATCTATTGGAAGTATTATTTTATCTTTATATTTTTCTAGCATGTCTTTACAAAATTCAATGTTATCATTATCTACTAGTGATGAACCAACTTGAAGTCCAAAGGATTTTAAAAATGTAAAAGCCATTCCTCCACCTATTAAAATATTATCGGCTATTTGTACTAAATTTTTTATCACTCCTATTTTATCGCTTACTTTTGAACCACCTAGTATTACAGTAAAAGGTCTTTTTGGCTCTTTTATAGTAGGAAGAAGCATATTTAATTCTTTTTCAACAAGGAATCCTATACCACTTGGAAGGTTACTCGCAATTCCAACATTAGATGCATGTTCTCTATGAGAAGTTCCAAATGCATCATTTATAAATATATCTCCTAAACTTGCCCAATATTTTCCTAGTTCTTTATCATTTGAACTTTCGCATTTATTTATTAAATCTTCATATCTAGTGTTTTCAATTAAGACAACATCTTTTTTATTCATGTTGTTTATTATTTCTTCTAATTTTTTACCTCTTGTTTCTTTTACAAATATTACTTTTCTATCTAATAATTCACTTAATCTTTTACTTACAGGTTCTAGTGTATTTTTAATTTTATCTTCTTCTGTTTTTATTCTACCTAGGTGTGATAATAATATTACTTTTGCACTATTATCTATTGCATAATTAATAGTTTTTAAACTTTCTTTTATTCTATTATCATCTAAAATAACACCATCTTTTATAGGTACATTAAAATCAACTCTAATAATAACTTTTTTATTGTTTAAATCATAATCACGAATTGTCTTCTTCATAATATTCTCCTTAATATATGACATATACATAACAATTATAGCACATTTTTTATCATAAACTTAAAAAAGTTTAAAACTTTACATATTAGAGATATATTATTATATATATCAATAAAGGAATTCAAAAACACTTTCACTTTAAATAAAATATTTAAAAAAAACATTTATACTACATTATTATAGTAATATTAAAAATTATAATAAAAAAAATGTCTAATTAAACATATTGATTCGTATAAAAAAATATGTTACCATGTATACAGATGTGAGAAATCACATACAATAAAAAAGAGATACACTTTCTATGTTAGGTGTTAATCTCTATCCAAAATTTATTTTGTCTTTGAAAAACACCATACTTAAGTAGGTGCTTTTCTTTTATTCGTCTTCTTTCAATAAATAAGGTAGTATAAGTATTAAAACTATATACTCCATATATATCTCTTTCATAGGACATCACCTCTATTCTAGGCTAAAACACCAAATGAATAGAGGAAAACACCTAACTATCTTATATATCTCAACATCATTACACAATATCTTATAATAAGATACAAGTGTTATTTACAAATTATTATATTAAAAGAGGCTTATGCCTCTTTAATATTATATCTTATTTTATCTAAATTAAAGTTATCAGTTATTTCTTGTTCTGTTAGTGCCCTATTATATACTCTAGTATTCATTAATTCACCATTCCAATTTTTATTTGCATTTATTGTATATGGCGTAGTTGAAGTAGCAGGGTCAACTATATTATTCACCTGTCCATCTAAAATCCCATTCACATAAACTTTCATGTTTGTTCCTTTTCTTACAAATGTTACTGCGATATTTTTATTACTGATTATTTTATTTTGTGAAGTATAAAGGTCTTGAGAAGTACCAGATTGATTAGTATTAATACTAACTCTTCCATCTCCTCTAAATTGAACATAATATCCATATGTTTGATACCATCCATTTGAAACTATCAAAGGATTGTAACTAGAATAGTTACCTATATTTTTAAATACAACTTCTATAGTAAAATCACTACTTGTAAAATTAGTTAATTCAGCATTAGAAGCAGTAACAAAATTTTTACCATTTATTTTTAATGAATTAGATGTCCAACCATTATTTATATCAAAAGAAAATCCTTGTAAAGTCCCATCATTATTATTCCCACTTAAATCTTTCCATGTTGTTGTATCACTACTATGCCCACTTCCTGTATTATTTATTGCATCATAATGTAATACTAAATTATTTTGAACATAATCATCTGTTGTATTTTGAGCAATTCCATATCTATTTGCGTCTATTTCATAATTCTGTTTTACTTCTTGTTCTGTTAAAGTACCATCATATACTCTAACACTATATACATCACCTTTAAATTTTAATCCTCTATTTGCTCTTAAATCACCTATAGTTAAATTTACTGTTCCAGGAGACACATCTCCTGATGTATAGTCAAGTACTTTTTTACCATTTATATAAAAAGCTGATGCTCCATTTTTTCTAGCTACTAAAGTAAAAGTAATAGTTTTTCCTATGTATTTAGTATAATCAATATAATTATGCATTTCAGATTGATAATAACTTAATGGTCGCATCATACCAGTATTCATAAAAGAAATTCCTGTATAATTATAAACTTCAGGAGAAAAAGCAATTAGATATTGTTCATCTACTGAAACAACTTCAGGTATTTTTGCAACTACTTCAAATGTAACACTTTCATTTATACTTGTAATTGGGGTAGATACATATGTATTTGTTCCATCAAATGTTAGCGAATTATTTCCCCATTTTTGAGAATAAATAGTACCATCATTATTATTTCCACTTAAATCTTCCCATGTTGTTGTATTATTGCTATGTCCATTTCCTGTATTATTTATTGCGTCATAATGTAATATTAAATTATCTTTAACATAATTTTCATTACTAGAATAACTATATGTCAAAGTACCATACTCATCTTTTAAAATAGTAATAGTATCATTAGATAAAACTTGTTTCTCAGTTTTAGGATTAATTAAATCCTGTTCAATTAACCCAGAAGAAAGCAAATTTCCAACTTCTAAATAACACACATTAGAATTAGAAAAATCACATATATCCTTATTACTTTGATAATATGTTTCACCTGCCATAGATAAAGTTTCCAAAAAATTTTTATATTCTAAATCATCAGAATTTTTAACACTATTCATTATAGAAGGTACAACAAAAACAATTATCAAACTAATAATTACTACTACCGCTAAAAGTTCAATTAAAGTAAACCCTTTCTTCATATAACACCTCTTATACTATCTATATATAAGTATATATTTTTTTTAAGTTTTTTACAAGAAAAAAAGTGATTACTCACTTAATTCCATTAAATATTTTGCAGTTCTTACCATTTGACAAGTATAACCATACTCATTATCATACCAAGCAACTACTTGTACTTGATACAAATTATCACTTATTTTTGTAACCATTGTTTGTGTAGCATCAAATAATGAACCATATCTAGTTCCTATAACATCAGATGATACAATAGGGTCTTCTGTATAACCAAATGTTTCATTAGAAACAGATTTCATATATTCATTAATAGATTCTTTTGTTATATTATTTCCCTCTACAACTGCAACTAAAATAGTAGTAGACCCTGTTGGAACAGGTACTCTTTGAGCAGAACCAATTAGTTTCCCTTTTAACTCAGGTATTACAAGACCAATTGCTTTTGCTGCTCCTGTTGAATTTGGAACAATATTTATAGCACCTGCTCTTGCTCTTCTTAAATCGCCTTTACGATGTGGTCCATCTAATATCATTTGGTCTCCTGTATAAGCATGTACAGTTGTCATAATTCCACTTTTAATAGGAGCATAATTATTTAAAGCATTTGCCATAGGCGCTAAACAATTAGTTGTACAAGAAGCTGCACTTATAATACAATCATCTTTACATAATATACTTTCATTAACTCCATAAACTATTGTTTTTAAATCATCTCCTGCAGGTGCTGAAATAATAACTTTTTTTGCTCCAGCATTTATATGAGCCATTGATTTTTCATAAGAATTATAAAATCCTGTGCATTCCATAACTACATCTATATCTAAGTCTTTCCAAGGTAATTTAGATGCATCAGGTTCTTTATATATTATTATTTTTTCTCCATCTACAATTATTGAATTTTCATCTGATGTAATATCATGACCTTCATATTTTTTTTGAACTGAATCATATTTAAGTAAATGCGCTAACATATCAGGGCTAGTTAAATCATTTATTGCTACTACATCATATCCTTCTTTTTTAAATATTTCTCTAAATACAAGCCTTCCTATTCTTCCAAAACCATTTATTGCTACTTTAATCATTTTTTCACTCTTTTCTATTTTCTTTCAAATCCACTTCCACCAATAAATTCTCTTAATATTGAATCTTTTGGAACCTCATCACTAGGTATTGGTAAAAAGTTTCTCAAAAAATTAATTAATCTAATTGCTTCTGGATACATCTCATCATCTTCTGGAACAGAAAATAATAAAGGTTCAGCATATGTTTTTAAAACACCAAGTTCATAGAGTAATGCAGAATTTATAACTGCATCAATATCATTTTGATAAGGGAATATATACTTTTCTTCTCCCTCTCTTATTTTTTTCCACATTCTTAATGTATCTGCTGCATTATAACCTCTTGTTTTGTTATCCCTAACAATTCTTCTAAGTCTTCTAGTATCACTTGTATGTATTCTATTATGGTTATCAATATTTAATTGAGTAAATGGTCCAATAAATATCTTAAACTTATTTACTCTATCTATAGCCATAGTAAGTTCATCATTTAAGCCATGTAATCCTTCTATAATAACAACATCATCTTTTTCTAATTGCAAATACTTTTTATTATATTCCCTTTTACCTTTTATAAAATTGTATTCTGGTAGTTGAACTTTTTCGCCTTCTAATAATTTTGTTAAATGTCTATTGAATAAATTTAAATCAATTGACTTCAAACTTTCAAAATCATATTCTCCAAATTCATCTTTTGGAGTATCATCTTTATTCACAAAATAATCATCAATTGAAATACTATGAGTTTTAAGACCTCTACTTTGTAAATAAACTTCTAGTTTCTTTGCAGTAGTAGTTTTACCACTTGAAGAAGGTCCTGCCAAAAGTACAAACTTAACATCATTCCTTCTTTCATATATTTGTTCTGCAATAGTTGATAATTGACTATCAAAATACGCCTCAGCTAAACGAATTATATCATTATATTTTCCTTGTGAAACAATTTCATTTAAATCTGCTGCATTTGATATATTTACAATACTTCCCCATTTTGTATACGATGCGAATGTATCTGCTACCATAGGTTTATGTACATAATCTAAAGTACATTCTGGATTATATATATTTGGCCAACTTAATACAAATCCATCTTCTTTTATATATGTTAATTTAAAATCATCTATAGCGCTTGTACTATATGCCATATCACTGAAATAATAATCATATATATCATCAAGTCTATATAAATTTATATAACTATTACTTATATATTTTAAAACTTTAACCTTATCATATTGTTTTTTCTTTCTAAAAAATGATATTGCATCTAACCTATCTACACTTACTTTAGTATAAATCAAGTTCTCATTATGTATTTCTCTCATTTTATTTTCTACATTTTTTAATTCTTGTTTAGTTAATTTTAAATTTACAAGGTCACAATATACTCCTTTATCTATAGAATTTTGAATTATAACTTCAGATTCAGGATAAAGTTTCTTAAGCGCCACAGTCATTAAAAATTCGACACTACAAGCGTATATACTATTACCTACAGTACTACTTCTATCATAAAATTCAACATTACATTTTTTTGTTAGTTTAGTACTTAAATCAACTAAGTTATTATCTACTCTTGCTACTAATATTGGATAATTAAAATATTTTTGAAAACTTTGACTTATTTCATAAAAAGAAGTACCTTCTAAAAATTCTTTTGCATCTAAATCTCTAAAGTTAACCTTAATATATTTTTCCATAAAATCCCTCTTATTCTATTCATATTTTATTTTACCAAAAAAAACACTATTTGTCACATATTTTGATGAATATTTTATAGTTTTATTAACTATCATATAAAAGGAGATGATAAAATGCTTATACCAACAGTTATAGAAAAATCAAATAATAGTGAAAGAGCTTATGATATATATTCTAGATTATTAAAAGATAGGATTATAATATTAACAAATGAAATAAATGATAATAACGCAAATATCGTGGTTGCACAATTATTGTATTTAGATTCAATTAATCATGATGATATTAGTTTATATATAAATTCACCAGGTGGTTCAATAACAGCTGGAATGGCTATATATGATACTATGAATTTTATTAAAAGTGATGTATCTACTATATGTATTGGAATGTGCGCAAGCATGGCTGCATTTCTACTTTCAAGTGGGAAAAAAGGTAAAAGATATGCTCTTCCTAATAGCGAAGTTATGATTCACCAACCACTTGGTGGAGCACAAGGTCAGGCAACTGAAATAAAAATTGCTGCTGAAAGAATATTAAAACTTAAAGAAAAATTAAATAAATTATTATCAAGTCAAACAGGTAAAGATTTAAAAACAATCGAACTTGATACTGAAAGGGACCATTTTTTAGATGCAGATGAAGCTTTAGAATATGGTTTAATTGATAAAATTTTGTAATTAAAAAAATGAAATTATAGGTATACAATTTCATTTTTAATTTTATTATTTATTTGTATCAGTATAATATTGTTTTCCAAGTTCTACTAATTTTTTAGTCATATACCCACCTACTGTGCCATTTAATCTACTAGATGTATCAGCACCTAATGTTATTCCAAGTTCATTTGCAATTTCATATTTTAAATTTTCAATTGCTTGTTTACTTCCAGGAACAATTAATTTATTACTCATTAAATTCACCTTCCTTTATTAATATTATGCCCAATTAAACCTTATTTAACGAACCAATTAATACCAATATTTATTATATAATAATAGTAATTTATGTCACTAATATAATAGATTTAACTGCTAAAAATAATAAAGGAGATGCATTTAATAAATTTTGTCCAAATTTCATTATTTTGTATAACTTTTGCATCTTTTTTTAACTTTTTTTAAAAAAAGACAGTTATTTCAACTGTCCAATTTCATTATTTTGCTTGGTAATTTGAACCACCTAAATGTTGTTCACCCATTTGAACTAATCTCTTAGTGATTTCTCCACCAACTGATCCATTAGCTCTTGAAGTTGCATCTGGTCCTAGGTTAACTCCTAATTCACTAGCTATTTCATATTTCATTCTTTCGATAGCTTGTTTTGCTCCAGCAACTACTAATTTACTGTTACTTGATTTATTCATGGTTTTCACCTCCTGTACACTAATATCATGTGTACAAGTTGTGATTTCATACATTTTTTTTATTGGTAAATTATGGTTTACAACAAATCATTTTTTTGAGCTTTTATATTTATTATTTCTATATTATTTATAGCTTCATTTATGAGTTTTTCATAATCAAATTTTTGTTCTATTTCAATACATTTTTTAAGTTCTGGATTTATTATAGGATGCTTTGGTAAAAATATAGTACAACAATCTTCAAATGGTAAAATGCTTGTTTCGTATGCTTTTATTTTTTTTGATATTTCTATTATTTCTAATTTATCCATACAAGCAACAGGTCTTATAACAGGAGTATTTGTAACATTATTTATAACTACCATACTAGTTAATGTTTGACTTGCTACTTGACCTATACTTTCACCATTTAATATAACTTTACATTTTATTTTTTTTGAATATCTATCAGCTATTCTATACATCATTCTTCTCATAATGGTTATAATATAACTATCAACTGAATTTTTGTAAATTTGTTCTTGAATTTCTGTAAATGGTACTACATGTACTCTTATATTTGATGAATATTCACTTAGTATTTGCGCAAGTTTTAAAACTTTATTTTTTGCTTCTATACTTGTATGTGGTGGAGATTCAAAATATAAACATTCTATATCTACTCCTCTTTTTAATGATAAGTATCCAGAAACAGGGCTATCAATACCGCCACTTAACATAAGAAGTCCTTTTCCCTGTATTCCAACAGGATATCCACCAAGTCCATTAATTAAATCTGAGTATATATAAGTTCCTTCTTTTCTTATTTCTATGTTTACTACAATATCTGGATTATGCACATCTACTAAACACTCTATGTTTTTTAAAACATATCCACCTATTTTTGAACTTACTTCTAATGAATTAATAGGAAATGTTTTATCTGACCTTTTTGTTTCTATTTTAAATGTCTTAAATTTTTTGTCTTTTAAAATTTCTACTGTTTTATTTCCTATATCTTCAATATTATTATTTACTTTTTCACAAACAGCTATACTATGAATACCAAAAACTTTAAGTAATTTATTTAATACTAAATCTAAATCTGAAGAATTTATATATATATACATGCATGATAAATTTTGTTCCATTTTATATTCAATTCCATCTAGTTTTTTTTCTATATTTTTACATAATGTTTTTATAAAAAATTTTCTATTGCCTTTTTTAGTTGTTAATTCACCATATTTTATTAATAATAGTTTTTGCATAATTCACCTCTTTTAAAAGAATATCAAAATTTTTAAATATTATCAATAGAAAAAATCAGCAAAATATATTTGCTGTTTTTAATTTAATATAAACGAATTTGATAACTATATAATTGGTCAGTTTGGCTTCCATTTTTAGAAGCTGTACTAATTAATAAATTATTATATATATTACTTGTTCCATTTATATATCCGTAGCCATCTCTAATAAATCCTGTATTATGAATTAAATAACTACTATTTGATAATTCTGTTGAACTCCAAGGATTTGTTGAAGTTGTTAATGCATTATAAACTGCATCCGTTAATGAATTAAACGATTTTAAATTTAACTTTTTACTCATTACCATTGATTTTGTAGGAACATAATTAGTAGTTCCTGTAACACTATTTTTTTCATATGTTTTTCCTTGATGAGCAGTCATCCATATTTTATCATTAACTAAATCTATTGCAATATCTGCATTTGATATATACGATAATGAACCTACTGTGGAAATCTCAACAGGGCTTTTTATTACTGTTGGACTATTTAAATTTGATAAATCATATATTCCAAAATATTGACTTGTTTTATTTGTTAATCCTTGTGTATATGATATTAGTACTCTATCATTTCCATCTAAATTAACTGCAGTAGGTTGTCCTACTCCCCAAGCAGAATTAGCTGGATATTTAATAAATGGTGCATTTGTTGATACTCTTATAAATTGTGAATTTAAATTATTAGATACAGCTAAGCCTATTTCATTTAAGGAATTATTATGATTAGCAACACCAAGATATACCATTAAGTATTTATAAGATACACCATTATATTTAAAGTTACCTTTTATAATAGTTGGGTCGCAAGCTTGGACACTGTCCCAACCACTACTACTATGCGTTAAAAGCAAATTTTCACTTGAATAATAATATCCTGTTGAACTATTTTTCTTTACTGTTCTATGATATATGTGGTCCACATTACTACGACTATCTTTGTTTCCAACATAAAAGATATGAATTTCTCCATTGTCATCTTTAATTGCAGTTGGCGCATAATTATATATACCAGATTGTGTTGTCTTGTTAAATAACAATTTATCTGATTTAGTTATACTATTATGCGTATATGAAGTATTATCTATATACAAATCTTGCCATATAGCATACAAATATAAGTTTTTATCTGATGTATATTTATCACCACTTTTGTAATTAACACTTCCTGTTTTATTTGTACTCCAACCTAAAAATTTATATCCTATCTTAATTGGCGTGGTTGTTGAAATAGAAATTGGATTACCTGAAGTTTTTGTTTGTTTTGGGGGTGGATTTATACCTCCATTTGCATCATAAGTAATAGTGTATGTTACTGTTTTTTTAGTTATAGCATATAATGTTTTATTATTTGAAACGCTTATTTTCTCATTAACTTTATATTGAGCAGTTGTAGAATTTTTATCATCTGACCATCCAATAACATTTCCACCTGTAATTGTTATTGTTGGAAGCGTTACTGTACATGAATTTGAACTATTATATATACTACATTCAATGGAGTTTTTTCCAATACTTGTTGCACCATTCTTATCTAGTGTAATAATTACTTTTTTAGATGTTATTGCATATAAATTTATATTTGAAGATATTTCTATGTCTTGTGATTGTCCATAAGCTGCTGTTGTTGCATTTGCATTATCTGAATAGCCAACTCCTTCCCATCCACTTCTTGTTATTGTTGGTGTCTTTATTTTGCATTTTGTATCTTTATTATATATATAACAATTTTCTTTTCCTCCACTTAGTGTTGCTCCATTTGAATTATATGTCACTTTTATTTCTTTTCTTGTTATTGCATATAATTTCATATCTTGTGTTATTTTTATTTGTTGTTGATTTGAATATGACGATGTCTGTGAATTTGGTGTTGATGAATATCCTATTATCGTCCATCCATCTCTATTTATTTTTGGTAATGTTACTGTACATTCAGATTCTGTTGTCGTACAACTTACGTTTGTTTTTTCTACGCTCGCTCCATTACCTTCTATTGTTACAGTATATGTCATTTTTACTTTTTCTACTTTTTTATTAAATTCACTTTCTGGTATTATTATTTTTGCTTCTTCTGATACATTTCCTGCTTCATCTTTTACTTTTACTGTATATGTTCCTGCTTTTGTTACTTCATATGTACTATTATTTGTATATTCAGAATTATTCCAACTATATCCTGATACCCCCGATGTCTCATCCCTTGCATCTGCATATAATACTATTTTATTTGTTGTTTTCGATTTTATTGATAATGTTACTGTTGGTTTTTCTTTATCTATATTCTCAACTTCTACTGTTTTATTTTCTGTTATATTATTATCTTCATCTTTTACTACTATATCTAATTCTGTATTTTCTTCTACTTCATATTCATTACTTTCTTGCCATGTGTTTCCTCCATCAAATGAATATTGTAGATTTTTTTTATTTTCTGATTCTGCATTTACTACTACTTTATTTTTCCCACTTGTATAATCTGTATTATCTACTAACAATGAGTCTATTTTTATTGGCCCTTTTTGTTCCCCTCTTGTTATATGTATCGTATATGTATACACATCTCCTAGTAGTGTTGTATATTTTATTATATGGTCATAACTAGTTTTATCACTCATATCTACTAGTTTATTACAGCCTTCTACTCTCTCTTTTTTTGTACATTTTATTTGGACTTTTTTTGTATCTATATTTAAATTATATACTAATTTACTTTGGTCAAATGGTGAGTCAAATTCAAATCCTGTCGCACTTATTTCTATTTTATCTGTCAATATTGACACTTCTTCTTTTATTTCCTCTTCTTGTTTTCTTATGTTTAGTACAAATATCACTATTACTATAGTTATTAATATAAATAATAGTATTCCAAAAACAACCAAATAATTTATTTTTTTATGTTTTTTATTTTTAATATCATTTGAATTATATCCATTATCGTATATCATAGTATTTTGAGTACTATTTGTACTATTCATATTATTTGCATTATAAAAATTTGTATTGTTTTGTTGATTATTTTCATTTATACTTTGTGACATTATATTTTTATCACTATTATTAGAATTATTTAAACTTGTTTGCATATTCCCATTTATATTACTTACATTCAAATTATTAGCATTTGTATCTCTTTGCTTTCCAAATAATTCATCCACTGGATTATAATTACTATCATACCTCATAGGCTCACCTCCCATGCTTACTCTATTATAGAATTATAACACAATTTGATTTACTAAACAATAAAAAACTATATAGTTATTCAACACCATATAGTTTTAAAAGTTTATCATATATTCCATGTTCTATTCTATTCAAAGAATTTATACTTAATTCTAAAGATTTTTTATATTCTCCCTTAAAAAATAACATTTCTGAAGTTGATAAACATTTATCTAAGTCCTCAATAGAACTTCTGTATCTATTTCCATAAACAATAGCCATTTCTGCAAACATAGCTGTTTTCATCATTTCTTTAGTTCTAGTAAATAGCTTTAAAACTAAATCTCTTGCAGTATCAACTCTTGTATTCAAAGTTTCTATAGTTATTGGTTTCTTATCAAGTTCTTTGATTATCTCTTTAATTGCTGCTTGTGCTTCTTTAAGTTCGACAAAGTATACTTTTGGAATAACAGGTAAATTATATTCTCTAATTTTATTTTTTGAATTTTTAAGTATTGTTTTTATCTCTTCTAATTGTTGTCTTGCTCTTGCTTCATCTTCTCTCATTCCACCAATTACATCTAATGTATTATCAACTCTATCTTCTATTACAATTAATCGATTAAATAAGTTATCTATTTCTCTAGTCAATTTTGAAAAAGCAAAAGTATTATTTCTTGTATGGTCCATAAGTAACTTATAATCATCTTTTAATTTATCTAAGTCTACTCTTGAATCTTCTAGTAATTTAATATCCTCTGGTGATAAATTATAAATATTTTTTATGTCATTTATTTGAGAGAAAATATCTTTCATTAATTCATCAAGTTTTCTTAATTTATTTTTAAATTTGTTGTTTGTTTCATCATAGTTACTACAATCAATTTTTTCCTTTTCAAAATCATTAAACATTGAATCAAAATATTCAAGCAATACTTTAAGTTCAAATAATCCATCTTCCAAATTTAATACTTTTGCATTATCTACAATTTCTTTTATTTTTTTATTTGCTTCTTCTATATTATATTCAACATTTAAATAATCAAGTGGATAGCCTGCTTCTACCATTTTTTTATATTCTGCCTGTAAATCTTTTATTTTATTTGGAATTACACTATTTGCCATAACAACAATAGCAGGTACTTCTTCAATTATTGTTTGCATATGTTTAAGCATATCGTCAATTGACCTAATTATTTTAGTAACTTCTATATATTCATTATTTTCCATGGCTTGCTCAAAAGCCTCAAAATTCTTTGATATTTTTTCAAATTGTAAATGTACAGGTTTAGCTATATCACCAAATTCAGTTTCTGTTTCAGTAAACTTAGTATATAATTGCCTATATTGTGATTTTAAATCAGTAATTATTGCTCGATTTTTTTCTTCACTACCTGTTATTTCTTTAATCTCATCAAGTAAATTTGTAGAATCTGTTTGAACTTTGCAAAGTTCAAGTTCAAGCTTAGCTAATTTATGTAAAACATTTTTATAATCTTTTTGACTTAGAACAAAGTCAGTTTCAATAATCATTTCAGTTATTTTAGGTATTTGATTATCTTTAATATCATTAAGTCTATCTTTCCATTCAGAATACATACCTTCTAATTTTTCATTTTTTAAAAATGCTTCAAGTTTAGAAAGTTCAGGTGCGATAGGCATACTATTTATTTCATTTTTTTGTATTTCTAATGCATCTAAACGCTTTCTAACTTTAGAACTTTTATAATTTTGTATAATATTAAGAACTAATACAGATGAAACTACGGCAACTACATATATTGTAATAAGTATCAATAATATTGAATCCATAACAATCACCTCTACTATATAATGATATCACAAATTTCGACATTTTTTAATACTTTTTTTATTTTTCCATGTAATAAATTTATGCACAATAAATTAAATTAATTACAATATACCTTAATATTAATAACAATTGTATTTTTTTTACTTTTTTACAAATAATAAAATTGGTGATTTCTATGATTAGTGGATATAAAATAATAAAGCAAAAAAATGAAGACATTTTATTTTTATATATTGACTTCAATAAATTTGAAAATAAAAAAAAAGAAACTTTATTTTTAACAATTAAAAAGTTTATAAAAAATATAAATTTTAAAGGGGAAAAAATTTTTATTGTATCATCTGGAATAATAATTTGTACACTACTTATAAATCCACTTAAAATAGAAAGTTTGAGTCAAAAAGCAGTATATGATTATATTACAAAAATTATAATTCATGATTTTAATAACAATAATTTAACAGATTATGAAATAAATATACAATGTAATAGTAAGGTAAAAGGTAATATTTTTGAAAATGAACGCAAAAATGATGTAAACAAAAAGACAAATGTAAAACAAAATAATGAAATTATAGTTACATTGTATAGAAATAATGGTAATATACTTAAACTAAAATTAGAAGATTACATAATAGGTGTAGTAAGTTCACAAATGCCTGCGACATTTAACATTGAAGCCCTTAAGGCACAAGCAGTTGTTTGCAGAACACATGCACTTAAAAATATTCATGAAAATAAAAAATTTAAAGTTTTTTCAACTCAAAGTTATAAAGATATATCACAATTAAAATTACAATGGGAGAAAAATTTTAACAAATATTATAAAAAAATAAAAGAAGCAGTTACTACTACAAAAGGTCAAGTAATAAAATATAAAAATAATTATATAAATGCGATTTACCACCTTATAAGTAATGGTAAAACAGAAGATAGCATAAATGTATTGGGAAAGTATATACCATATTTAAAAAGTGTTGATAGCAGTTTTGATAAAAATTCCAAATCATTTGAAAATAAAGTTAATTTTTCAATAGAAGAATTTTGTACATTACTAGGATTAAATGTACAAAAATCAATTAAATATAAAATAACACGAAATAAATCTGGAAGAGTTAAAAATATAATAGTTAATAATAAAATATACAAAGGTATCGAATTCAAAAAACTTCTAAAATTATATTCTACTGATTTTAGTATAGACATTGATAATAATAGTGTAACTATTACAACACATGGATATGGTCATGGCATTGGAATGAGTCAATATGGCGCAAACGAAATGGCAAAGATGGGATATAACTATATACAAATTTTAAAACATTATTATACAGGAGTTAGTATATGATATATTTTTTTATATTCTTATCAAAGGTTATAGAAAGTGCTTTAGGTACGCTTAGAGTAATAGTAGTTGCTAATGGAAGAAAAATAATGGGCGCTATATTGCAAGTATTTATATCTATTGTTTGGATTGTAACTACAAGTATTGTAATAATAGATATAAATAAAGATTATTTTAAGGCTATTGCTTTTATATTAGGTTCTTCTATTGGTTCTTATATTGGAAGTTTAATAGAACAAAAAATGGCCATGGGAAACATTATGATTACATGTGTTATAAATTCAAAATTAAAGAATAAAATTAAAAATATTTTAATTACAAACAATTATAAAATAATAGAACTTAATGAGGCTGATAAAATGGTAATTTTAACAAAAAGAAAAAATAAAAATAAAGTAAGAAAAATAATCAAACAAATAGATGAAAATTCAACAGTAATAATAGAAAAAGTACTATTTGATTAAATAGTACCTATCTGTAATTATATTTGATTTATAATTTATATTTTTTAATTTATCTTTATCATTTATTGTGAATATAAAAGTTTCTTTAGTTTTATCTATTTTATTCCTATAATCATAATGTATTATATTGTAATTATAACTATTTATTAAGTCATCTTTATTTATATAATATCCTACTATTAATCCTACTTTATCGAATTTTGAAATTAAACTATCAACTACTTTTTTATTAAAACTGCATAAATATATGTTCAATTTATGTTTTTTTAATATGTTATATAAATTTTTTGTAATTAAATCATAATCATCTAATTCGGATTTTATTTCTATTAATATTTTTTTATCAGTTTTTAATTTGCTTAAAACTTCTTGCAATGTAGATATTTTTATATTATCTTTTAAATATATTTTTTTTAAATCTTTTAATTTAGTAAATTTTATTATTAATCCTTTTACTATTGGGTCATGATGTATTACAAATTTTTTATCCTTAGTCATTCTAATATCAAATTCTACTCCATCAACATCTTCATTTAAAACATTAATAATAGCTTCCTTAGTATTTTCTAAAAATTTATGTTTTCCATTTCCTCGATGCGCTATAAACATCTAATCACCAATATATTATATGTATTAAACTATAAATGTAGTTTCGTCAATAAATTTAAAATTTGTTTTATATTTTAACAATCTAACCAATCTAAATAATGCTTCGTCTTTTCCTTTTGCTTCTAACATTATATCTATATCTTTATCATATTTTTTTAATATATTTATAAAATCTATAAAATCATCAACATTTATATATTCATTATGACTTCTAAAGTCTTTTTTAGTTTTATTTTTGGGGGTGGAAAAATGAATTTTGGGATTTTCATACTTCCAAGATTTAATGACATCATCAAGGTAATATTCTATAGATTTTATATTATTACAGTTATGGTGATGTATGTCTAACACGATTGGTATATCTAATTGTTTTGATACATTGATTATATCTTCAATATTATATATTTTGTCATCATTTTCAAGCGCTATACAATTTGTAATATGTTTTGGTAATTTATTAAAATTGTTTATAAATCTTTTTATTGAATTTTCTTTTCCAAAGACACTACTACCTAAATGTAAAACTATTATTTTATTTTTAATATTCATTGCTTCTAATAATTTATAGTGATGTTCTAATATTTTAATTGTATTTTCTACTACTTCTTTTTTTGTACTATTTAAAATAGTGAACTGGTCTGGATGAAAATCTACTCTCATATTATTTTCATTTATTATTTTAGATATTTTTTTATATTTATCTTTATATTTATTTATATAATCAAAATCTACTCCTTCTAAATTTACAAGTGGTATTAATTTAGAACTCATTCTATAAAAATGTATATTATTTTTTAAATTATAGTTTAAAATGCTATATAAATTTTCTAAATTTTCATTTATTATTTCATATATTTTTTCTATATTTTTTTCTTTTAAATAATTGGTATATGTAATTGTTTTGGATGATGTTATATCCAATGTTTTTGAAAGTGCCACATAACCTAGTCTTATTTTCACTATAATCACCTTTAATATTTTTTGCAGTTATTTGTTTTTTATTATACTTACAATAATTTTTATTTTATATTGTACCATTTAAAATAAGTTTAAATTTTTCAAAGCAGTCTAAAGCATATTTTTTATAAGCAGTTAAACATGTAACAACGATTTCTATTACTTCAGGTATTCCATCTGGTATTTGTATATTTACTTTAGATAACACTAAAGGAAGTAATTCTAATGTAAGAGTAAATAAAAATAAACAAATTGCTACTATAATTGATTTTAATATTCCATATAATAATTTTTTAATATTAAATTCTTTGTTTGAAGAAGCAATAAGTACTCCTAAAATTGTATTTATTAACACTGTAATTCCTAGTAATAATATCATATATAAAGTTGTTGTTATATTAACCATTTTTCATATCACTTGCGCTTTCTAATCTATTTATTCTTTTTTCTAGCTCATTCATAAATTGTTCAAGTAACGCAACTTTTTCATTTAACTTATTTAATACATTTGATATTTCTTTTTGTTCCACCATTATTTGATTTAAATTATTATGAATATTATCTATTTTTACTTCTAATCTTATATTTCTTTCTGCATTTGAAGTTATATCATTTTTTACCCTTGTTTTTTGATTAATGTAAAAAGTAGCAGAGCTTATTATTATACCGGCAACAGTACATATTAAACCAACCCATATTTGCATTTTATCAACTTCCTTCTAAGAAAGATTTTTTAATCTTTCTACTATTTTATATGAGGTATAAAAAAAATCAATAATTTTAATTGTTTAATAAAACGATAAAATTAAAAAATTTTATCGTTTTCTTTTATAGCGAATATAACATTTTCAAATGAATTATAATCTTTTATCTCTGTTGTAAAATATGATTTATTATAAGGTCTTAGTTTCCAATATAATTTTTCATTTTCATTTATTATACTAACTTTATATATCTTATGATTATATTTTATTCTATAATAATCGTCATGAGCCCATATAATAAATCCTTCTTTTTTATACTTATCATAATTTTTTAAAATATAATTCACTAAACAATCTTTTAAATATTCTTTCATTTTTCCTCCTTTGATTCATATATAAATATTAACTATCTTAATTATAGATAATACGACAATATTCTATCTAGTCTTGAGATAATCTAGTCGAAAGGTGATAATTATGATAGGAAAAATTTTAAAAACTATGAGAAAGATGAATAATATGACGCAATCTCAATTATCAAGCGCCATAAGTGTTCCACAAAATACTTTATCTCAATATGAAACAGGTAAAATACAACCAACTTATGGAATGATATTAAAAATATCTAAAGCTTGTGGATTTCAAATTGAATTCAAGAATAATGATTGTATTTTAACATCTGATAACATTGATAGAAAAGAATTATAGTATTTTATAAATATTATATATCTGCTAATAAGATAATTCAAGAATTTTATATCTTTAAATGAGATAATATTTTTGATGGTGATTTTATGATTGGAAAGATACTTAAAACTATGAGGAAAATAAAAGGGTTAACTCAGAAAGAATTATCAGCGCTAACAGGTATACCTCAAAATACTATCTCACAATATGAAAATTCTAAATTTGAGCCTAATTATAAAACTGTTGAAATGATTTCTAAACATTGTGGATTTGAAGTTAGATTCATAAATAAAGAAATAATTTTAACTTCTGATAATATAAATAGAAAAGAATTATAATTAAGTAGTTAATACTCTTATTATTTCCCAAAAATTAATTAATATTAAAAAATGCACATTTAACATTAAAAAGTTTGTGCATTTTTTTATTAAATAAAATTTTAAATTAAAAATATTCTATATGAAAATAAATAATTAGATTAATAACTATAATTTTTAATATGACTAAAGGAAAGATAAAAAATATGTTGTATATTGTATTTGAGGTGAAATAAATGAATAACTTTATAGATTTATATGAAAAATTTATAGAAATCAAAAAAATGGGTTGGATAAAAAGTCTAGGCAATGGAAATGGCGCCATTGGAATAACTTTTGAAAAACTACTTGGTAAAGAAATAGAAAATTTTGAAATTCCAGATTATGAGGGTATAGAAATAAAAGTACATGGTCCATACAAAAAAGGAACAATATCATTATTCAGTGCGACACCTGATAGTTATTTATTTGAAATAAAAAGGATTCATGAATTATATTCATACCCTGATAAAAATATGCCACAATTTAAAATATTTCAAATGCCAATATACTATAACAAGGTTAGTCATTATGTTGAAAATTTTCATTTCAGTTTGCATATAGATAAAGAAAAAAAACAATTAAAATTATTAGTTTTTAATCAATATTATGAATTAATAGATGATAAGACTGCATGGAGTTTTGATTTGCTTATTGAAAAAATAGAACGTAAATTAACAAATTTAGCAGTTATTGAAGCTGATAGAAAAAAAATTAATGGTATTAAATATTTTAAATACAATAATATAAATTTTTATAAGTTTAAAAATTTTGATACATTTTTGTCACTAATAAAAAGTGGTAATATTGGAGTTTCATTCAAAATAGGTGTATACAAATCAGGGAAAAAATTTGGTCAAATATATGACCATGGAACTACTTTCATAATCAAAAAAAATTGTATAAATAAATTATATGATAATATGTCTATAGATAAAATCAAAGGTGGTTCAATTACATGTTAAATTCCAATATATTAAGTATATTACCAAATTATCTTGATATAACCAAAGGGTCAGGCACCATTAACATGGAAACAATTATAAAGTTTAAGCAAATGGCACATTTAAAGGGGTTCAGGTTAAATTTAAAAACAAAAAAGCAAGACCAAAAGCAAGACCAAGAAAATAAAAAAGCCTTATAAAATAAGGCTTATAAACATAATGGTCGGGAAAACAGGAATAACTCGGTATTTTGCTTAAAATAGCCCAAAATAGCCTTAAAATAAGCATATAAGCATATAGTTTTAATATTTAATATACTTGCATCGCAAGAGAGACGCAGTCTCTTGCGTTGCATTATATTTTCTTATAGTTTTAAAAAACACAAATGAACAATAAAAAAATTAACGAAAAAGGAGACGCCTTACTTGATAGTAGTCTCATTTTGGAAACTTTTTTTACTAAAAAAATATCTAACAAGAGTATTTATAACATTAAAATTGTTAATTGTGGCGAGTATTTACAGGTATATAAATTTAATGATGATAAAATTAAAAATGATAAAAAAGATGAAAAGAAAGATAGTAATATTAAAAACATTTTAGATGTTGATACTGATAATTTAAAAAAAGTAGGTATTAGTTTGCAACAAATAGAACCTAAAAATTTAACTAGGAGTAAACTTTCTTGTCAAAGGTTGGCTAAATGTAACTCTGAAATTTGGAGAACATTTATAACTTTAACTTTTGACCCTAAAAAATTTTCTATTAATCTTAAAGACATTTCCTTTACTAATTATGAATTTAAAAAATTTATTATTAAAGTTAGGAAAAAGTTTAAAGATTTTAAATATATTGCTGTTCCTGAATTTCATAAAAGTGGTATAGTACATTATCACATGCTAACTAATGTTGATATTGAAAATTCTGATTTAATTTATAGGCAACAAGATAATAATAAATTTTTGCATATTAAATATTGGAATTATGGCTTTAACAATGTTGAAATTGTTAAAGGCGACATAAAGAAAATAATTGGTTATATTAGCAAATATATGACTAAAGATATAGACGATAGATTTTTTACTAAACATAGGTATTTATATTCTAAAAACTTAACAAAACCAATTGTTTCTTATTTGAATTTATCAAATGAAAAACATCTTGAATATTTTAAACGAATTTTAGGGCAAAAAAAATTGATATATAATAATATATATCAAAATTCTTATGACGGAGATTTAATTTCATTTGATGAATATCTTTAACTTTAGTTGAAAGGTTTGGTTTGGTTTTCAACAATGTTTATTATATCATTTATTTTATTTATGTCAAGTAGCGCATCCTCTTTAGTCTCCTCTCATTATTAAATTTTAATAATTGGGGGGTTGTATTTATGTTTGAATTATATTACATAAATTTTTTATTTGAACATGATAAAATATCATGTTGTAAATATCTTTTAGAATTAATTCAACCTATTTTATTTAAAAAGAAAATTACAAAAAAAGATTATGAACTAATTTTTTATGTTCTTAATTTTTGTAATTTAGTTAACAGAAATAGAAATGATGAAATTTCTAAAAATATTATGAACAGAACTATTTTATATTATTCTATTTTATTTAATAAAACTTTAGATAAATAGAATAATTCAAGATATAATAAGCAATAAAAAAATGTCAATAGAACATGGAATAACGGAGCATACGAAGTATGTGAGTATATGCCGTGAAAGTCTATTGATATTTTTGTTTGCCCCATAATGTTGTTTGTAAAAACAAAAAAAAGTGATAACATCATTTTTTTTGTTTTTGTTGCCCATAACGGCGAGTGTTTAAAAAAATTTTTGTTTACTTTTTTTAAAAAGTAAAAAATAAAGAGAGGGTTATTGCGTGAAAGAAATTTCTTATAAAAAGTCGTTATTTTTTGACTTGTCTTTCCCTTTAGGGAGAGAAAACAAAAAATAGAATTTTTTAGAAATTTCCCCACGCTTTAAATAAACACAATAAAAAAGCCTTTTAAACGGCTTTTTTTACGAGTTTTGGTATTATCTACTATTTCATAACTTTTCATTTTTAAATTTAAAACTCTAAATTAATTATATTATCAATTAAAATACTTGTCAAGTTAAAATTATTATACTATAATTTATTTAAGTCGGTTTATCTGACTATTTCATATGAAGGGAGGAAATTTAAAACTCATGAGAAATATTTGTATTTTTACAAATATTAAAACTATTATGTTAAATTTTATAGGTGGTATCTATGAACTTTGAGAAATTATATATTGATTATATTGATTATATTTCTTTTAAATTAAAAATTTCATCTATAAATAGTATTAAATCAAGATTTAATTTTTATATTTTGCCTTATTTTAAAAATTATAAAATTGAAGATATTAACCCTGTTATATATTTTAATTGGCAAAAAGAAATTAATAATAAAAATTTAACTTATGCCTATAAAAAGGCTTTACATTACACAATGGTTTCGTTTTATTCATATTTAGGTTTATTTCATAATTTTAATGATAATGTCCCTAGAAAAGTTGGAAATTTTAAAAATGATGATATTCCTAAAGAATTAAATATATGGTCTTATGATGAGTTTTATAGATTTATTAATATTTTTGAAGATATTGATTTTGTATATAAAATTTTTTTTATTTTTTTATTTCATACAGGTTGTAGATTAGGAGAATGTTTAGCATTAACTTTTGATGATTTACATGACAATAGTATTTTTATATGTAAAACAATATCTAAAGAGCATTACAATGGTCATAAAGTTATTTTAACACCAAAGTCAAAATCTTCTATTAGACATATTAAAATTGACAATTTTTTATTAAATTCACTTTATGATTTAAAAAAATATTATATTAATACTTATAAAGATTTTGACAATTCTTTTTATATCTTCGGTGGTTATAAATCTTTAAGTATTACATCTATTGAGCGTCGTAAAAAAAAGTATTGTGAACTTGCTCAACTAAAAAATATTAGATTACATGATTTTAGGCACTCAAACGCTACATTTTTAATTCAAAATAATATTCCTATTATTGAGGTTAGTAGGCGTTTAGGACATAGTGATATTAATATGACTATTAAAACCTATACTCATTTAATCAATGATTATGAAAAAAAAGTGTTGGACACTTTTAATTCATTACATACTCTATAAAAACTCTAATAGCCTATTTTACCCTGTTTTTAGGCGTTTTTAGAGGTTTTACTTAAATGGTCGGGAAAACAGGATTTGAACCTGCAACCCCTTGGTCCCAAACCAAGTGCTCTACCAAGTTGAGCCATTTCCCGTTAATGGTGCGCCCGAAGGGATTCGAACCCCTGACCCTTTGGTTCGTAGCCAAATACTCTATCCAGCTGAGCTACGAGCGCATATTAATTATTGGGTACACACCTAATATTTATTTTATGGTGGCTTCAGGTGGAATTGAACCACCGACACAAGGATTTTCAGTCCTTTGCTCTACCGACTGAGCTATGAAGCCATAATAATGGCGGTTCCGACGAGAATTGAACTCGCGATCTTCTGCGTGACAGGCAGACGTGATAACCGCTACACCACGGAACCATTTGGTTGCGGAGGCAAGATTTGAACTTGCGACCTTTGGGTTATGAGCCCAACGAGCTACCAGGCTGCTCTACTCCGCGATATTTTGTTAATTATAATTATTAGTGGCGGAGAAAGAGGGATTCGAACCCCCGCGCCGTTTCCGACCTCCCGGTTTTCAAGACCGGTCCCTTCAACCAGACTTGGGTATTTCTCCTTATCAATAAATAAATATAATCTAAAAAAAATAAATGGTGCCTAAGGCCGGACTTGAACCGGCATGAAGTATGACCTTCGCAGGATTTTAAGTCCTGTGCGTCTACCAATTCCGCCACTCAGGCATCAAAATGTCTTAAAAACTATAAGACTATTTAATTATATTACATCTTATTAAATTTAGCAAGACTTTTTGATACTTTTTTTCAATTTTGTGAAAAAAAGGATACGAAAAATACAACATTCTAATAAAAAACCTTTTTAGAAACAAAAAGGCTAATTCTTTAATGGTGTCCCGTGGCGAACTCGAATCGCCGACCCTTTGATTAAAAGTCAAATGCTCTACCTACTGAGCTAACGGGACATTTTATAATAATTATGGCTGCCTCGGCTAGATTCGAACTAGCGCATGCCACAGTCAAAGTGTGGTGCCTTACCGCTTGGCTACGAGGCAATCTAACCTAAAAAATGGTGGAGGGAAATGGATTTGAACCATTGAACCCGAAAGAACAGATTTACAGTCTGCCGCGTTTGACCACTTCGCTATCCCTCCATATAAATGGTGCCGGAAATAGGACTTGAACCCACAACCTACTGATTACAAGTCAGTTGCTCTACCAATTGAGCTATTCCGGCATTAATGGTGGGCGATATAGGACTCGAACCTATGACCCCTTGCTTGTAAGGCAAGTGCTCTAACCAACTGAGCTAATCGCCCATAAAACGTTGACGTAATTAACTATATCATTTATGAAACTATTTGTCAAGAGAATCTTCACTTTTTTCTAGTTTTTTTAAACCCTTCTCTATCCAAATAGGTAAATTATATTTTAATGTTTTAAATCCAAGACTTGTTTCTTTTATTTTTTTCTTTAATCTATTTTCAGTAGATTTATATTGAATACCTTTTATGCTTAATACTAAATGATTTGATTTATTATCTACGCCAATAATCTTTACATATATATCATCTCCAACTTTAGCAATATCATATATATTTTTTACAAAATTATCAGAAATTTCAGAAATATGTATTAAACCACTATAAAATTCATCAAATGATACAAATATTCCATAACTTTCTATACCCGTAACTGTGCCTCTTACAACTTCTCCTTCTTTATACATCAATATGCACCTCAATAAAAATTATAACATAATATTATTATTAAAAAAAGCTTTACTTACACTTTTTTTATACGTATAATATATTTGGTTGTTAACCTAAAAAATAATTATTTTCATCACTACATGTGTATAATCAAAAAGAAAGAAAGGAATGATTCATTAATATGAACACAGAAGAAAAAATTAAAGATATAATTGACAAATTAAGACCATTTTTAATAAATGATGGTGGAAACATAGAATTTGTAAAATATGAAAACAACATAGTTTATATAAAAATGATGGGTGCATGTTCAAACTGCTACATGCTTGATATTACTTTAAAAGAAGGAATCGAGGCAGCTATTAAAGAAGAAGTACCTGAGGTTATTGATGTAATAAACGTGAATTAAAATCACGTTTTCAGACTGTTGACAAATAGGTAAAATAAATTACTTATTTGTCTTTTATTTTGAAAAATTTTAGATATTATTGAAA
>CANRFG010000006.1 GCA_947629815.1 uncultured Bacilli bacterium | reverse complement strand
ATATCCATTTTTTCCATTATTTATTATATCACAGACTCCACTATCTGTTTTATACGCTATACATGGTAATCCATAACTCATGGCTTCAAGTAACACCATAGGTAACCCTTCTGTAATAGATGCCATTACAAATATGCTAGAATCAAGCATATATTTTTCTATTTCGTCTTTATTTTTATAACCGACCAAAAATACTTGATTCGATAAATTTAGGTCATTAATTTGTTTTTTTAAATTGCTATATTCATCACCGTCACCAATTATATATAATTTAACATCTTGCTTTAAATTTGAAACTATATCGATTAATTCATTATTTCGTTTTCCATAATCTAATCTACTAATAGTTATCAAATTATTATTTTTTAAATCAGATTTGACTTTAGGTAAATCTATAATCATATTAGGAACAACAACAATTTTTGTATGCTTATTTTTTGATAAAAATTTTTCATAATCATCTTTAAGACCTTTAGTAAGAGCAAACAAATAATCAATATTTTTATATTTATTTGACAAAACCTTTATATACTTTTTATCATTATTGTGATGATGATGTTCCTGAGCTATTTTAATAGTATCTTTTCTGCCATACTTACTTAAAATTGAACTAAAATCATATCGAGTTGAAACTAAAATTTCAGATTTACTCTGTTTTATTTCTTTTTTTAATAATTGTTTTTTCTTGATTAAAATATTTAAAGATTTAAAGCCTTCTTTTAAAACTAAAAATATTTTTTTATTCTTAATTGCCTCTAAAAATTCCCTTTTATTCGGTTCGCCATCAAGTAAGTATTTTACTTTCACATTTTTATTAATTCTATTCGATTGATTTTTATTTAAATTATAAAATGAAATAATCTCAACCTTATATTTATCCGATAATGTATTAGCAGTATTTATAGTTGCAGTTTCTATACCACCATATCCTAAATGTAGGACTAAAAAAGTTATTTTTTTCATATTTTATACACCTTTTATTTTAAAAATAAATTTTACAAAATTATACATCTTATGCTTCAATAATGTATATATAATTTTCTTGTTTCTATCTAACATATTTACATACTTATTTTTTATATTAAAATTTTTATTAAAATATTCTAATATAGGAGTTAAGTTTTCTTTTAACTCTTTTTTACCACTATTTATAATTATTCTTACTGAGGCAGAGATAAAAATATGATCGATTGCTAAAAAATTTATTTCTTCTTTAAATTCATCATATAAATTATTTTCCTTATAATAGTTAATTATATCGTCAAAGGCATCAATAATTTGATAGTTTTTAGATATATTTTTATTATTCATAATTGAATTTTCATGAGTAACATAGTAGTATAATGGTTCATCTATAAAAGTTATTTTTTTACACAATAAATACAATTTTATAGATATTCTCATATCTTCATACCACTTATTTAATTCAAATTCAAAATCATTAAATAAACTTTTTTTAATTAACTTATTCCAATTTGCAGGTCTATTAAAAATAATCTTTTTATTTTCATATATATTTGTATTACCAATGAAATTATTTGAATATCTAATAATCTTATTGTTTTTTTCAAAAACATCGTATACATCACAAATAACCATATCAGAATTTTCTTTGTATGCTACATTATACATTTTTTCTACCATATTTATGTTTACATAATCATCAGAATCAATAAATAGTACATACTCCCCAGAAGCATGTTCTAATCCAAAATTTTTTGCACTTGAAACACCACCATTTTCTTTTACGAATGCTTTTATTAATTGTGGATACTTATTTTTATATTCATCAATAATTTGTTGGCTATTATCTGGGCTTCCATCATTTACAATTATAATTTCAATATCCTTAAAAGTTTGATTTACTAATGAATCTAAACAATGATCCAAGTATCTTTCAACATTATATACTGGAACTATAATACTAATTTTTATTTTTTTCTTCATTTTCTATCTCCTCAAATAAACTTTCTAATTTCTTTATTTGATTTTCATATGTAAATTTACTTATATGTTTTTTACCATAATTAGACATTTCTTTATATAATTGATTATCTTCAATAAGTTTAATAACTGCATTAGCATATTCATCAACACTATCAGCAATTATTCCACATTTTCCATTACTAGACAATTCATACGTACCACCAACATTTGTTGAAACAAAAGGTTTTCCAATTGCTAAACCTTCGGCTATAACTGTTGGGAAGCCTTCACTTTTAGATGACATAACAACTATATCAGTTGCCTTAAAAAAAGGATATGGATTTTTTTGAAATCCTAAAACTTTAATGTAAGATTCAAGTTCGTATTCTTTTATTCTTTCCTTTATTTTATCTTCTAAAATTCCTTTTCCTATAATCCATAATTCAAATGATAAATTTTTATTTTTTAATATTTTTGCAACATCTAATAGAAATAAAGGATTTTTATTATCATCTAATCTACCAGCAAACAGCATTGTAAACTTATTTGTTTTAATATCAATATTTTCTTGTGACAGTGAATAAATATTTTCAAAATCAAATGAATTGTTAATAACACATGTTTTATCTTTATAATGAGGAAATACTGTTATTATTGAATTATATGTATTTTGTGAAATTGCAACTATCCTATTAACATTTTTAAAACTATTATTTTGTAAATTCCAATTGTGTTTATTTTTTTTAAGGTTATATATATCACCATGTACCCATGAAATAGTTTTGCAATCTTTTTTTAATAAAAAAGTAGGAATCATTGAATTAAATGAAATTTCATAATCATATTTTTTATTTCCTAAAAATTTTTTCCTCAATATAGAAGGAAAATGTTCTAATAAAATTTTTGTTATGTACATTTGAATTTTAGAGGCTTTAGTAGAATCTACTATAGGCTTTAAAATATTTACCCTTTTATCTACTTTTTCAATATTTATATCAGAATGCCAATACTCTATTATATCAATTTCATATTTATCAAAGTTCATTCTATTTACTAAATTTGCTAAAACCTTCTCTGCTCCCCCACCATAAGTAAATGACCATATGATAAATAAGATTTTCTTTTTTTTCACTATATTTCCTCCTTAAAACGATATTTAATTTTTAGAATTCCAAAAACCTTATTTAAAATTTCAAATAAAATTCTACTTTTAAATATAAACATTAAACCAAAATATACTATAACAGAAATTGCTATTTGAACTAAAACTAATAAAATCATATTGATTTTTATAAATGATAATGCCTTACATACAATAAACATAATTATTGAAGCAATTAATGGTTTTAAATTATCTTTCATTATTTTAGTAACTGAAACATATTCCCTAGAATAGTAAAATTGAATTACTAAAACTAAAATTTCTGAAAATAATGAAGTTATACAAGCACCATATATTCCTAAAATAGGAATTAATATAAAATTCAATAATATATTAATAACAGCACCCATTACAGTTGCAACTGTATATTGTTTATCTTTTTTTAATGCCAGTAATAATTGTACTCCTAATATACTATTAAATGATGTAATAACTACAAGTGGGCTTATTAACAAAATAACTTTTGAAACTTCTATAAATTCCTCTCCTAGATATATTGGAACAAAACTATCTGCAATTCCTATCAAACCAAGCATCATTGGAAATGCTAAAAACAATGAAAACTCAATTGATTTATATATATACTTTTTAATTCCTTTCTTGTCCTTATTTGCTGACAAATTAGCTATTCTTGATAGAATTACATAACCCATTGACTGTAATATACTAATTACCATTTTTACAATTCTATATGCGTAATCATATATACCAACATTATCTAATGTTGGAGTTAATACTCCTAACATAGTCTTATCTGATAGCGAATAAACATAATTTGCAGATTGTGGTATAAATAATGTAAATGATTCTTTTAAATGCTTAAATGGTCTAATATCATGAATTTCTTTAATAGGTAATAAATACTTTGGTAAACATAGCCACATTGAAACGTTTCCAAGAAAATTACTAACACAAACAAGTACTATATATTTCCATAAATCATCTGGTGATTTTATAAAAATAAATAAACAAATTACAAATATTATTTTAATTACAAAATTTCTTATTGTAACTAGTTTAAAATCCTCAACGCCATTAAAAAACCAACCAATTTCTATTGCTGAACCTATAACAGTTAAAATATTTATTATAAAATATACACTATATTCACCATTTATACAAAAAAATAAAAGATAAATTATACAAATTGGAACCAGTAATAAAAATTTAAGTGTAAATATTTCATATGCAACTTGAGATAATTGTTTTTTATCATCTCTAACATAAGCAATTTTTCTACATCCATATAATGATGTACCTATCGCACCAAACACGGTAAAAAGTGTAACTATGGATTCAACAAAAGAATACACACCACTTTGAGTTACACCTAAAGTTCTAGATAAATATGGAGTTGTTATTACAGGCAAAAATGTTACAAAAAACTGAAATAACATATTATATACTACATTACTAGTTACACTTTTCTTCATATTTATCTCCTATCATATCTTTAAAAATTTTTATACTAAAAATTAAAATACACATTGGAAATATATTTCCAAAACCATGTCCTGTTATTAATGATAATAGAAAATAACTACCAATTGAAAATAGTATGTAAATTTGTTTATAATTTACAGTTTTTCTAAATCCATTAGTAATGTAAGATTTAATTAAATATATTGAATAATAAATTGTGCAAAATATAAAAGGAGCAATTAAAATTAAAGTACCATATATGCCAAAATATATCATTTGTCCAATATAATCCATTTCAAGGTAAGGAAAATTAGAAACATAACCTATTCCAAATATAATATCAGAAATTTTATTTTCATTTTTATTGAGAACATCTTGATATATAATAGTTTTAAATTTTCTAAAATTAACTCTTTCATTTTGTGGTAACGTTACTACATATTTCCAAAAATCAATATTATCCTGAACAGGGTATAAATTTATATATTCAATATGAATACCCAAATTAGGTCTGTATTTTATCAATTCTCTAATAAATATTTTTTCTTCCATTTTAGTTAATTTTTCCTTATTGGCTAAAGTAAATATATCATATTTTCTATTATTTATATTTTCATCAATTATTTCATCATCAATTATTTCATCATCAATTATTTCATCATCAATTATTTCATCATCATTTTCGTTAGAATCAATAATAGCTTCAGATTGTGACTCATTTTCAATATATTTTTGTGTTTTATAATAGACAGGCGAATTAATAAATAAAGGAAGATATACCATAATTAGTAATACAAAATAAAAAACAAGTCTAAAATTTATCTTTTCCTTTTTAATAATTGGTAGTAATAGTTCTATTAATATAGCTATCCCTAATATTAAAAGAACTCCTAATCCGCAAACTTTAGTAGATAACATTAACATAGCAACAATTTTAATAATTAAAGTAAAATATAAACTCTTTGTCTTTGAAATTTTTATGTTCAATATAGATATTATCAATAAACAAAACAACATTATTGATAATTGGTTCGTTGAATAAAAGAATGATTTTGTAGTATATGAATCTGCGTTTATTGAATTTAAATTATTAAACCAAGAAAATATATTTCCTTTTATAATATAATTGTTACTTGAATAATAATTATATGAAGAAAATCCAATACAAAAAATATTAGATAAAACAATTAATATGCTTATAAAAAATGAAATAAATGATAGGGTTTTTATTATTTTATAACTGCCTAGTTTATTAAATAAAACTACCATTAATAACAGTAAACATAATATATAAGTTCTTAAAATATAATATATTTCAATAAAAATATTATTAGATGAACCGGTTAATATATTTGTATTAAAATTTAATACATTTATACAATGAAATACAAAGAAAAGAACATAAATTAAACTAATAACAATTACTTTTATCTTATTCGATTTTATATATTTTAGAATTTCATTTTTATACTTATATATACTTATAATTAATAGATAAAATATGCAAACAAAATTAAAAATTTCAACTAAAGAAATGTTGAATATTTCTAATTTATTTCCAATTAAACTTCTATATATATCAACAAATGGTTGTATAATTAAAAAAATCATTATTTGCAGTTCTATTTTATTTGAAAACTTATCTAATAAATTTTTCACTTTAATTCCTCTCTTCATCTTCAAAATCATATAAATATTCTTTTAAATTTTTTTCAATAATTTTTCCTTCCTTAACATATTCTTCTTTTTTAAATAATTGGGTATTTTTTATTGATTTACTAGGATCAAATTTCCCCTTTGGATTAATATGATCTTTTTCATTATATCCTAAAAATTTCATTATAATTTGTTTTGTTTTATCATATTTATATACCAAATCTTCAAATCTAATTCTAAGAATCTTAGAACTATTACTTATTACTTCCATCTCACGTATCATTCTATATTGCTTACAAAATTCATCTACATCACATGAAAAAGGTACAATATTATTTGTTTTAGAATAAATATATTTATTTTGTAAAAAAACATCACGAGGATCTCTTTCAACAACTATAACCTTTAAATCGTCATTAAAATAATTATCTATTCTAAAAAGATTATAAGGTAACAATAATTGGTCAAATAAAATATCATTGTTAGAATCATCAAACATTTCTAAAATATCATATATATATTTTTTTGTAATAGCATAAAATTTTTCTTTTGAAGGGTATGCAAGATTCATTGTATTGTATAACAAAGGTCTTTTTAATTTAACCTTGCCAAATGTTATAAATTTAACTATTTTATTTACTATAAGTTTAAAATACATTTTTAAATTAGTATTTTCTTGATAATACCAATAACTGTTTAAAGAAAAATCTGTTAATTCTTTAATATATTGTTCTGTTCTACTATAAAATTTTTCATTTATCTTATATTTGTAATTACCAACCCACCAATATTTTTTATCATAAAGTTGTTTCATTGTACTTAAAAAATTTTTAATTGCTTCGTCACTTCTTAAAATATTATTGCCATTTAATAATTTATCCTCTAAATCAAAAACACCACAAGGACAATGTAAAAAAACATATTCAAAATATCCATATTCATTGTTTACATCTTTAAATTCACTTATTAAATCGGTTACTGCTGAAGAACCAGATCCCATATAACTTACAGGTACTATTATCTTTTTCATGAAACACCTCTAAACTAGTCTTAATTAATACTATAACATTAATTTATATTATAAAAATTTTATATCTTACTATAAAGTATACCATATATACACATTAAAATAAAGTTGCAATAAAATAAGAGTGTAAAGTAGTACATATAAACTAAGCAAGTTTTTCATATATTTTTTTTATTTCTTCTTTATTTAAACTAACTGGATTATTGCTTAATCTTTGTATATTCACTGAAGAAACCAAAAGTTGTAAATCTTTCCTTTTTACTATACCTTTAATATTTAAATTTATTTCACTACAAATATTCTTAAATTTATTTATTGATTCAATATGTGAATCACAATTAAATAATATATCTAGTCTATTAAAAATATCTTTTAAATATTTTACTCCCCTTTTATCAATTATCTTATCTATATTATTAATCATATATTCCCATACATATGGTAAACATAATGCAACAGCATGTCCATGACTAATTCCATATAAAGATGTTATTTTATAACTCATTGCATGAGGTGCAGTTGTTTTACTTATATTTATAGCTCTCCCACTGTAATTTGCTGCTAACATAATATCATTGTAAACACTTTTATTTTCATTAATATAATCTTTATAATTATTTAAAATTAATTGAATAGCCTTAGTAGCATATTCCTTACTTTCTTCTGTTGAATTGACGCTCCAAAGTGATTCTATTCCTTGACAAAGTGCATCTAACATCGTTGATTTTTTTTGATATATTGGTAAACTTTCTAAAAATTTAGATTCCAATAATACATAAGTTGGAAGTAAGGTACTATCATCTACTGAATATTTATTTTCTTCATAATAAATTACAGCAAAATGAGTAGATTCACTGCCTGTCCCAGCAGTTGTAGGAATTGCTAAATGATTTATATCATTTTTAATAATTTCCTGTTCCAAATAATTTTTTTTATCATTTAATGTAACAAAAGCCTTTATACATTTCGCAACATCTATAGCACTACCACCACCTATAGATATTATAAAGTTACAATTATTTTTTTTGAATAAATCAATTCCTAATAATACATCTTCATATTTTGGATTTGGATTAAATTCAGTAAATATAAAAATATTTCTACTTATTTTTTTTAAATAATTTATAATAAATGAATCCATTAAAAATTTATCACATACAATAAAGATATTATTATTTTGTTCTAAATCAATTATATTAGATATTTCATCATAACTATAAATAAATTGTTGATTATTCATAAATCACCTCAAACATTACTTTGTTTTTAATTTTTCAAATTCTTCAATTTCATTTATAACTCTATTATAATCTTCTAAATTATCTATCTCATCAATATAGTGATTACTATATGATTTTGCATATATATTTATATCATTTAAAATTGTATTTAATGCATTTTCTGCATATACACCTCTATTACCTTCTTCTACAAATTTTTCAACAGCATTAGACCACGCTAATAAATCAGATTTATTTAACTTGTAAAGTGGTTGAAAAGCATAGCAATCTTGATCAAAAATATTTATTGAAACTTCTTTTAATTTACCATTTTTTATTCTTCCTTTAAAATCTTTTTCAGGTAAAGGTTTATTTTCATTTATTAAACAAGTTGAATTTTTTTCACCTATCATTTCTTCTACTAAATCTTTATTAAAAACCAAATCACCATGTAGTAACAAAAAATCATCATCAAATTTTTTTCTAGCTAAATACATAGAATATATATAGTTTGTACTATCATATAAATCATTTTGAACAAAATTAAATTTCAAATTTTGAAACTTTTTAGTTACCTCTATAAGTTGTTCTTTAAAAGGACCTGTTGTAACAACAAATTCACTTATTCCACATTCACTTAAAATCCTAATCTGTCTTTCAAAAATTGTTTCTCCATTTTTTAATATTGCCATTGATTTATGATGCTTTTTTGTAAATTCACCCATTCGTTTACCAATACCAGAATTAAATATAATTGCTTTCATTTCTACACCTAATTTCTAAATTTTTCCATCATTGCCTTTTTATTTTCTATAGGGCTAATTGTAGGTCTTCCAAGATTATCTCTAGAACCTAATTTAGTATAAATTACTAATGCTTGTAATTCACCATTTTTTAAATTATTCATATACTTTTTTATTTCTTCATTTGTTTTTGCAATATATACATTTTTAAATCCTAATGATAATAACATTTTTTGAATATCTATATTGAATGCAACAGTAGGTTGTCCCCCAACAGATTCATGTGCACCATTATTTATTAAAATATACTTAAAATTCTGTTTTGCAACTGTAGGTATTATTGCAAATGAACCCATATGCATAATAAATGAACCATCACCATCAATGCAATATATATTATTTTCACTGCCAATACTCATTCCTAGAGCTATAGAAGAAGTATGTCCCATAGAACCAACAGTTAAAAAATCATTACTATGTTTTTCTTTCCTTTTTTCTCTTATTTCAAAAAGTTCTCTTGAAGTTTTTCCTGTTGTAGAAACAATAAAATCATTTTCATTTAAACAATCTACAATTGTTTCTAAAGCTTCTTCTCTAGTTATTAAATAATTATTAATTGGTTTAGAAGATTTATATTCAGTAAATAAACCTTTTTTTACAATTAAAGCAATAGGTTTATTATTACTGCTTATATATTTGTAGCAATAATCTATTTTTTCTTGATAATTTTCATCTAATATAACACACTCTATTCCCATTGTTTCAAATAATTCGATTGTAACTTTACCTTGTTTAATATGTTGAGGTTCATCTTTAACGCCAGGTTCTCCACGCCATCCAACTATTAATAACATTGGAATACTATAAACCTCTTCATCAGCTAAAGATAGTAAAGGATTAACTGCATTTCCAATCCCAGAATTTTGCATATATACAACACCATACTTACCTGATGAAATATGATAACCTGATGCAAGGGCTACTGCATTACCTTCATTTGATGTTATAATATTATGCGTTTTATCAGATTTTTCTTTAATACAAGAACACAGATTCTTTAATAAAGAATCCGGTACCCCTGCAAAAAAATCTAAATTTTTACTAATCAAATAATCATAAAATTTTTCAGTATCAACCATTTATTTACCTCCTGGAATTAATGTTAAAATTTCTTTAATAGGCATACAATATTCATCTGCTTCTTTACTTCTCCCATTTTCTAAAATTGTTTTTGCTGTTTTCATCATAGCTGGATATGCACTTCTAAGTAAATGATTAGCATGAATTATTATATTTGCTCCCCACTCATGTAGTTCACTTTCAGTAAATTGATTATATGAAGTTGGAACAACAATTACTGGAACATTTGGATAATTTTTCCTAAATAATTTCAAAAATTCTTTAATTTCAGAGCCATCTTTTTCTTTGCTGTGAATCATTATTCCATCAGCACCTGCTTCTAAATATTTTTTAGCACGAAATAATGCATCATCAATACCTTTACCTGCAATTAGACTTTCTAGACGAGCAAATATCAAAAAATCACGAGTTACTAAAGCCTGTTTACCTGCTCTAATTTTATTAGCAAAATTATTTGGATCATCAAGTGTCTGCTCTACTTCTGTACCAAAAAGTGAATTTTTCTTTAAACCTGTTTTATCCTCTATTATTATTGCTGAAACACCCAATCTTTCTAGTGTTCTTACATTATAAACAAAGTGTTCTACCTTCCCGCCTGTATCACCATCTAAAATTATAGGTTTCGTAGTAACTTCCATTATTTCATTAATTGTATTTATTCTACTAGTTAAATCTACTAATTCAATATCAGGTTTTCCCTTAAATGTAGAATCACATAAACTACTTACCCACATAGCATCAAATTCTTTTAAATAACCTGTCTTTTCGTTTTCAACTCTTGCATTTTCAACAATCAACCCTGTTAATCCATTAGATGCTTCCATTACACTTATATAAGGTTTTAAATTTAATAATTTTTTTAATTTACTTCTTCTATTATCAGGTGTATTTGTTAACATTCTATACTCATGTTCTAAATCTGTGCAATTGTTACCTATAGTATAAGGAATTTCTATAAGTTTTCCATTCCATTCTTTTAAAGTATCAATAACCTTTTGTCTAATAACACTTTGTATTCCTTTTTTCCAATCGTCTCCATGAATTACATAATCAGGTTTTATTTTTTTAAATTATTTGTATAATCCAAAGTTTCTTGCTTTACTACTTCTTTAACATGTTTCATGTTCTCAAAAATGCGCTTTCTAGTATCATAATTTAGTAATGGCATCCTTTTATAAGTTGCTATTGCTTCATCTGTTAAAAGTCCAATAATTACATCTCCATATTTTGAGCCTTCTTCTATTACATTAATATGACCATCATGAATAAAATCAGCGGACATTGCTATATATACTTTTTTATTCATTTATTATCATCCTTTCGAATTTTATTTCTAATTGTCGTATCAAAACTATATGAAGAAGTTGGTGAGTGTTGCTCTCTTTTATCTTCAGGTGGTAACTTCATATAGTCATCATAAAGATATTTTAAACAAGAATCATAATCAGCTGTACCATAAAATTTATTTTCTTCAAAATCATATTCGTTAAAATTTAAAAACCATTCCTTTGGCATTCCATACTTTGTCTTTAATGAATTTTTTTTATTTGATTTTCCAAGTGAAGGGAAAAGATATATTCTAACCCTATTTTCACTAGAATTATTACTTTTCCTTGTCATTTTATCTAATCTTTTCCATACTTTATTAGTTGGAATTTTTGACAATAATGAATACCATTTTCTTGATAATTTACTTTCACTTTTTGAAACCTTGCCAACTTCAGAATATAATATTTTTCTCAAGCAAAAGCAATAAAAATCATTAAAAACTTGACCGATTGTAGACTTTGGAATATCATCCATTGGAAAAATATCTATAAAAAATCCGGTTTTACATTTTAAGTGCTCTTGACCAACCCTAATATATTCAGTATTAGTTCTTCTTAATTTTGCATACCCCCATCTGTAATTAGGATCAGTAGTATGGTCTTGAAAATAACATATACTTGAATCTAATTCATCTGCAACTAATTTAAACTTTTCATATTCTTCTCTTAGCATTGCAATATCAGCATCATCGTCCCATGGTATATATCCTTTATGTCTTACTGCTCCAAGTAATGTGCCCGCAAATATTGTATATTTAATGTTATGTTTTCTACACACCCTATCAAGTTCTTTAATCATATCTAACTGCATTAATTGCATTTTTCTGAATTCTTCTTTTGTTAATTCTTTTACCTCAGTCATACTATAACCTAACTTTCTACAAATATTTCATCTAAATTTTCTTTATTATTAAATTTCTCAATAACTAAAGTTATTGCTTCACTAATTTCTTGTTCTATATATGATAAATTTTTTTCATTTTCAACAGATTTAAGAAAAGTTACTAATTCATATCTTATGCCTTCACCATCAAGTTGATAGAAATATCTTTTATTGTCATTTTGTGATTCATATCTTATTTCAAAGTAATCTGTTTTCCACCAAGGAGATGGGACATAAATATAACCTTTAGTGCCTGTAATAATAAGTTCCCCCTCTGATTTAACACCTTTTCCAACCTTTATAGAGGCAACTGCATTATTATAGTTAAAATCTACTTTCGTAAACAAATCAAAATTTATATTTTTATCTAAATAATAAGTGCTAAAATGAATTTTATTATAATTTGTTCCCAACAACTGAAATATAGGAACTAAAGCGATAGAACCCCAAGCACACATACTATTTTGTTTTTTTGGCATATCTTCTATATTTGTCTTTAAATATTCTTCCATGCTTGTACAAGTTGCATCTACTGAGACAATTTTTCCTATTAAACCTGTTTTTACTAATAATGAGAGTCTATTAAAAGCAGTTGAATAAGCAGTCTTATTAGACTCCATTAATATTACACCATTTTCTTTAGCTTGTTTAAATAATAATAAACATTCATCTTTTTTTAAACATATTGGTGTTTCACACAAAACATGTTTTTTATTTTTAATTGCCTTCTCAACAAAATTAAAATGTTCATTAGGATTAGATACTACATATACAGCATCAATATTACCTAAAAATTTATCATATTCATCATAAGAATATTTTTGTAAATTTTCGGTATCAAATTCGATAATATCATTTGTACAAAGTGAAACTATCTCTAATCCATTTACAAATTTGCTTTCAGTTATATACTTTTCTGAAAGTTTAATGTTACCTACTATTCCTAATTTAAGAGTTGTTGTTTCTGAACGAAGTTTAGAACTTGAAATACCTTCCGTTCTATCTAAATACACTACATCACAATATTCTTTTAAATAATCAAATTTACCCTTCCAATCAGATCCGACAGTAAATATATCAATATTATATCTTTTAATATCATCAATTTTTTGTCCTTCATATTCTTCAACTATAATCTCATCAGCAAGTCCTGTATTTCTTACTGCTTCTATACGTTCCATTAATGATTGTTTTACATTAATTTTACCTCTTTTTTTATCAAAGTCATCTGAAGTAACTGCAACAATTAAATAATCTCCTAGTTGTTTAGCTCTTTCTAATAAACGTATATGTCCATAATGTAACAAATCATATGTTCCATAAGTAATTACCCTAGTCAATATATCACTTCCATTTTTATATTATAATAAATGCTTATCTGCCATATCTTTTAAAGCTAATATCAATTTATCATTATCTTCAATTGTTAAATCTCCAATATGACCAACTCTAAAGATTTTTTCTTTTAAATCTCCCCCATTTGGACAAACCCATATGTCATATTTATCTTTTAATGTAAGAAAGACATCATATGCTGAAACATTTAAAGGAGATAATGGTGTTACAGCATTTGATAAAGATTCTGATGTTATTTTTAAAGGCAAATCTTTTATTCTATTTCTAAAGTCATTCGCTATAGACGATATTTTTTTTATTTCAGATTCTACTCCACCATTTTTTTCTATTTCCTTTAGTCTTTCATTTATTTGAAGTAAAATTCCAACAGCAGGTGTAAAAGGGGTTTGACCTCTTTCTCCATTTAATAATGCTTTTTTTAAATCCAAATACATAGATTTAGGGTTAATATTTTGGACTCTTTTTAAAGCATTTTCTCTAAGTACTATTACTGAAATTCCAGGTGGACAAGCAAGTGCTTTTTGAGAACCTGTAATCATAACATCTATTTCATATTTTTGCATATCAAGTTCATCTGCTAAAAATGAACTTATTGCATCTACTATTAAAAATAAATTATTTTTTTTACAAAATTCATGAATTAAATTCAAATCATAATATACTCCTGTAGATGTTTCATCTATATTAACAATAAATGCAGTATATCCTTTATTATCATATGGTTCTAAATCACTTAATTTTAATTTACAACCACTTTCAAGTTTTATTTCAGTATAATTAAGTTCATGTATATTACAAATTTCTGCAAATCTTTTTCCAAAACTACCACCATTTACTATTAATAATTTATCTTCTTTAGTAAGAGTATTTATAATAGATGCTTCCATAGAAGCAGTTCCTGAGCCTGTTATAAATACTACTCTAGAATTTTCACCAGAACTAGAAAATTTTTTAATTAATCTTTCATTTTCTAACATGATATTTGAAAACTCTCCTGTTCTAAAATATGGTACTTGTTCACCACCAATTTTTCTTACATTATCACTAGACTGTACCGGTCCTACTGTAAAATTTAACATACTTAATTCAATCTCCTCTTAAAAAATTAGCTTAATTTAATTTTAAGTCCTAAAAAAATTATACCATATTTATACATTTTTTTTAAGATTTATTGCCATTTTTACTATTATTTACAAAAAAAATTCTATTTTCTAGAACTTAATCTCTAAAAACTATACCAAAGCATATGCCATATAGTATAAATAATAATGCATTAATCAAATTATGAAAATTTGATATAATTTAATTAATTTATTTGTAAAATAAAAAAAAGAATTGTCGCCTAAAAAATATAAGGAACAATCTTCTTTAACTACTTATATAATCATATACATTACATATTCAAAATAAATCATAAATTCATTTTGAATTTTCTTTCTATAATTTATCTATGTCATGATTAAATATATATTTCATAATAATAACATTAAACTTATTTATAAATATATTTTAACGTATTATGTTATTTTATTTAATACAAATACTATAACCTTTATATTTATTTATATAACCAATATAATTACACCAATTATAACACTTGTAACTCCAAGTACTTTATTTAAAGTTATTTTCTCTTTTAAGATTTTAGCAGATATTATAAGGGTCCAAATATAAGTTATAGAAGTCATCGGCAAAACAATTGAATAATCTAAATATTTTAAAAGATAAATATTTAATAAGGCTGATATTACATATAAAATACCTCCAATATAAAGATTTATATTTTTTAACATGCTTATAAAATTGCCAGCACTAGATGCTTTTTTTAAAAATAAAGATGCAATAGAACCCATAAAAGTCATTATTATTAAAATTAAATAATACTTTATCATTTTTCGCCACCTCCAATTAGAATGACACCCACCATAATAATAAGTATTCCTATAACCTTTTTAATTGTTATCACTTCTTTTAAAATTAATCCCCCTAAAATAATTGTAAAAATATAGTTAGCACTTAAAATAGGTTGAAGAACTGATAAACTTCCAAACTTATAAGCATAGAGCATAACTAATGCACCTAAACCATATAAACAGAAGCCACATAATAACAATATTATATTACCATTAGCAGATAATTTCCATAATAATTGACCTGTACAGGCAAATATAGACGATACTAGCATTAATAAAATTCCTTTTTTATTTTTCTTTAACGACGCAATTATTTTTCATCACTCCTTAATTATCCTTGATATTAATAAAATATATGTAATAAAAGTGAATGGAACTGCACATATAGCAGTACGCATAAACTCTGCATTAGTTCCTATGAATGTTGATGCAACTATTACTAGTGGAAAAGCAAATAAACCGCCATCTAACCATGGAATTTTTTTATCTTTAATCCATTTATAAATAAATATTATAAATTCTATTATAATTGCTAAATAAACACTTGCAAATGTTATAATATTAATTGAACTAGATATAAATTGGTTTATTATATTTACACTAGAATTTATTGTTGTAAAAGAATAACTACTAAACTCTATAGGCATATTACTTACAGTTAAATTTACTAAATACCTTAAATACCCTTTAATATTATTTAATTTACATTGCCTATTAATCCTTACTAAATCTTCATTTGAATATTGTGATTTCACTTCTCCTAATCCTTGCCACTTGTTATTAGGATTATTAGCAATAGCTTGTTCTACTCTGTAAATAAATTGTTCATCATTACTATTTTTATAAAATCCACTATACATATTCACATAAAGATTTTGTCTAACCATTGCAGATGTAATGGAATATATATTATAGGTTCTATGAAATAATATTGCATAAATTACTATTACTATAACGGATAGCGTACTTCCTATAAAACCTTTTATATCATTCCTTATATGCTCTCTTTCAAAAATAAATCTTACTATCCAAAATATTGGTAAAAAGAATACTAATATTATAGCAGTTGGTCTATGGAAAGTTAATATTAATGATAAGACTATAGCTTTCATAATGCTTGATAATTTATTTTCTTTTATATACTTAATTACATAATATATGTATATTACCGTTCCTGATAAGGCTAGAGATTCAGTTAAAATTACATTATTCCAACCAACAATTGATGTCATTAGGGAATACAATATTGTTGATAGAAATACTAATTTTTTATTTTTTATTAATATTTCTAATAATTTATATAAATATATCATTGATATAAACCATACAATGTATTGAAAGAAAGATACAATTCTTAAATAATTATTAATACCAAAGCATAACCTAATTATTCTTATTATTAATGGATACACTGGAGTTCGATCATTTAATTTTAATTTTAATAAGTCTTGAAAATTATAATTAATATACCCGTGTGAATCAGGATATAAATTTCCTATTCTTGTTGTTTGGTAATAATATAGACCTATTAATAAAATTATTAAAATTGATATAATAATATTTTTCTTATTTTTATTATTTATATTCATTAAATATGATACTATCATAAATGTTACAAACAATATTAATTCTAAGGATATAATTGACCTTATAACTGATTTACCATCAAAAACTGATAATGATCCAATTTCATATTCTGTGGCTTCGTTATCTTCTAATTTTATTGTACGATTATTTTCACCATCTTTTACTTTCATTCCATCACTAGTTTTATTTAATGTAATTACTCCGCTTCGAGCATCTTCTATCGTCAATGTTGCATTATTTTCTTCTAATTTAAATTTTATTTTGGTATTCTCTGTTCCTAAATCATCATAAAACTTATTATTAGAATTATTAAATACTTCATTGTCTATAGTTATACTAGTAATAAAAGATTGAGATATATCTTCTTTACTAAAAACAATTTTTGCATCTTGGTAAGTGTTTGTAAAAAATTTAACCCCTCCACATACACAAAAATACAATATTAAAAATAATGTACTAAATCCAGTATATAAAATTAATTTCTTTTTATTTGAATGTAATTTACCTTTTTTTACACCTTTTAACCATTTATGTGTTAAATAAATATCTAAAAGAATTATAATTATGGATATTAATAAAATACCTAATACTGGATATTTATATGGTCTACATATTAAATAGATTAAATATATAGCATTTAATATTGATAATATATATATATATATTGATTTCTTTTTATTCATCATAAATCACCTATTTTATTTTTTGTACAGATTCAATTAGAAAATCAGTTTTTTTGAAAACGAGATTTAAAATAATAGATAAATACTTAATTATAATTGTAAATATTAAAAATATACCAAAGAATCCAAAAGCTAAAAATAACATAGTTGTTGTCCAACCTTTAATAGCTTCATTTCTTAAAAATATAACAACTGTATAACAACCAGTTAATACGACTAAAAGCATCATTATAAGTGATAAAGTTAAGGCTATTTTATAACTTACATCAGTAAATAATATTAAAGAATTTACAGCGGTTTTTCTTCTTTCTTTTTGAATTGTTTTATCTAATTTATAATCAACATTATTAACTACTTCATATTCTACATTCGCCATTCTTAAGCCACTACCAGCTTCGATTGCTTTTCTATAAGGCACTGTTTTGTTTATTGCATAAATTCTATTTATTGCTCGTCGTGATATTATTTTAAAAGTTTCAGTATCTAATTTATAAGATAAATTAGCATGTTTATTAAATATTTTATAAAATAGTTTGGAAGAAACTTTTCTCTTTTTATTTGGAACGGCATTAACAATATCATACTCTTCTAATGATTTTTTATAAATATCAAATATAACATTAGGATCGTAATCCATTAAAATTGTATCAAATTGATAAACAAAATCACCAATTGATAAATCAACACCAGCATTCATAGCAATTTCTTTTCCCTGATACATACTCATATTTATTATGCTTATACTAGCAGTATCCAAAGTTTTAACTAACTTTTTAATTTCATAAACAGTATTATCAGTTGAACAATCATTTACAAAAATAATTTCATATTTAAGAAAGTTAGTTTTTAATACCTTATTTAACTCCTTAATAAATTTAGCAATATTATTTTCATTATTCCTTACATATACAACTGCTGAAACGAAATTTTTTTCTTTATTCATTTTAAAACCTCCTCTAAATCATATACGGTATTTATTTTTCCAGATAAAACACTTACAAATGTTGGATTTGTAGAAAATGTTTTAATTACTGTTGGTCTGGAATCATCTATTTCTGAAGCTAGTAAAATTGGTTTCATTGAAAACAATGATCCTACATATTCAAATCCAAATTCTTCTTTTAAATATTTTCTAGCCAAGTTTGACATATAAGGCCATGCACTTTTTGGTTTTGCTGGGCAATCATTACAATTACCTAACTTGTCAGGATTACAATACCCTGGTATTAATTTTTCGGCATTCTTTTGACATGGAAAAGTAGGCAAACTATCATATGAAGTAATATGAGGAGTAAATGTTACTGATGTTAATGAGTGATAACCTGTTTTACCAAATGGCATAATTGAGAAAAATGGACCATCCATAACAGTTATTCCAACATTTTTAAATTTTTCTGAAACTGTGCATAATATTATTTCACATAATTCATATTTAATTTTAAATGGTTCTGCATTGTTATCTAAAAGCTTTAATATTTGATTTATACTAGCATAAGTAGAATTTAAAACAAAACCACTAGTATACTTTTTATCTTCAGTTGTTATCTCATAAACTTTATCTTTTTTTTCTATCTTTTTTATATCAACATTAAATTCCAAAGTTATATTTTTGTATTTAGATATTTCCTTTAAAAAATAATCTTTTAATATTTGTGCATCATATGTATATTCTTTAGTTAAAAAACATCCATCGCACATTCCTTCTTTAAAATACTTAGTTGTTGGTACCTCATCACATAAAATATTAGCATTTTTGCAAAATTTTTTAAATTGTTCAGCATTTGTCCAAGAAAATTTAGAACTAGTTGCATATATTTGATCAAAATCTCTTAAAATTGAAAATCCATAATCTTTATTAAATCTTTCAAAATAATTTGCTGATTTAATAGCCGTAGAAAATGATCTTGGATAATGATAACCCATATGAACTCTAGCTTGATTTATATAGGTAGCTCTTTTAAACGCTTCATTATCTTTTTCTAGCACTATTACTTTCTCACCCTTTTTGCCACAATACAATGCTGAATATAAACCATATAAACCAGCACCTATAATTATTTTATCATATTTCATTATTACACCTACTTGCCTTTTACTATATAATTTAGTAAAGTTAAAATAAACTATATTTTTCATTTAAAACTTTATATTAAATTTTATTTTCAGTATTTTTACTTCTTAATTCAGAAAATATTTATTTTTTTTCATACTTTACATCATACTTATGGAATAAATTTTTAAACAATACTTTAAACAATTCAAAGTTTCCTTTAAATTTACTTATTTTAGTTGGAGTTTTTCCTTTTTTAGGATATTCTCTTGTAACTGGAATTTCACATGTTTTCATTTTTAACTGGTCAGCCTTAACTGATAAATACGCCAATAATTCATAATTCATAAAAATATCTCTTAAAGGTTGAACTTCATTATTAGTTAAATATTTTTTAGAGTAAGCTCTATAAGCATTTGTAGTATCAGTATACCATTTTCTTGCTGTTAATGATATTATTGGGGCATGTATTAATCGTACTGATAAATATCTAATTAGTGGAGTATTTATAGCTTTACCACCTTTAATAAATCTTGATCCTTGAACAAAATCATAGCCTTCTTCTAGTTTTTGAATAAACTTTGGAACATCTTCAATACTATCCTTGTTATTACCATCAATTGTTATTATTCCTTCATAGCCTCTTTTTAAAGCCCAATATATTCCCATTCTCAATTGAGCTCCTTGTTTACCATTATCCTTTTTAATAAGTAAAGTATTTACTTCTAATTCTTTTAAAGATTTTTCATCAGTACAACCATCAGTTGAATCACCATCACAAATTATTATATCTAATAGTGAAGATATATTATGATTTTTAGCTCTTTCTAACTCTTTTTTTATTCTTTCCCCTTCATTTATGATTGGAATACATAAACAATACTTATGTTTTTTTTCATCAAATTCTTTAGCTATAAAATTTGGTACTCCCTTAATTTTTTGTTTCATTCTATCATCCTCTTATTAAGTTATTAACATAATCAATAATTTTTTTTACATCAGTAACAGAATTTTCTTTCATTTCAATAGAAATTAGTTTATCATAATTTTTCTTTTTCAAAATTTCTATTAACTCTTTATGAAGTTTTCTTTTTTCAATTAAAGCTAAATTAGGTTCACTGATATGAACATGATTAATATAATCAATATTTTCTTCTAATATGCTTAAACTTTCATTATTTGCTATTACAGTTCCTAAATCATAATTTATTTTAATATTTTGGTTATTAACATCTTTTACAAAATTCAATGCTTCTTCTGTGGTATTTAAAAAATTAGTGTTATATATAGTTGGATTTGGCTCAATAGCAATAGTAACATTTTTATCTTTAGCGTATTGCCCTACTTCTTGAAAAAATTTAATGGCTTTTGGATAATCTTCATTATAATTTGTTATATTTCTATTTTTAGGACATCCAAATACAATATTGGAACAATTTATTACATGAGCAAATTCTATAGCCTTTTTTGTATACTCTAACAAATTATTATAATCATCTTCATCTTTAAAAATATTTTCAGTTCTGCCATACCAGACAGATTGAATTGAAGATATGTTAATAGCATATTTTTCCTTTAATTCTCTAGCTTTTAATTCAGCCTTTTCTAAATTATTATAAGGATCTTCACCAACTAATTTAGTTGGCGCTATTTCAATATGATTGATTCCTCTTAATTTTAAATAATCATATATTTCCGCATCATTTACATTATTCCAAGCAATATTTGATATACACATTTGTAAAGTTTGAACTTTTCTATTAACAAAATTTTTAATATCTTCTAAAATATACTCTTTATTCAGTATATAACCATCTTTTCCATTAAATATTTCAGCATATTTAGTTTTAAAATTATAACTTGGTATTTTCCCAGATAACTCATTATTAAATTTTTCGTTATAGATATATTGATATAGTTCACTTATTGTGATTGGTTCTGTTGCAATATTAAGTATTTTTATATTGTTTTTTAAAGCTATTTCTATATGTTTCCATAAATATTCTAAATTGTAAAATTGAAATGAACCACGGCTATCTGTAAAATTTAGAGCCGAAAAATTAACTTGGTTTAAAAGTTTTTTTAATTTAGTTTTTTCATTATTATCTAATTTTTTACATTCATAAAAATTATTTTTACCTAATGTGTAATAATTAGATATTTCAGGGCAAATATTTATTAATTCATTATACTTAGTGTCTTTTAACATAGTTGGTATATAATTTATTAAATCATAAATAAAATTTTTTTTAATATTTTCACCATATAATCCAGGAAGCCTTACTATTAAATAATCTTTAAAATTTCCTTCGATCCATTTTTCCAAATATCTTCTATTCTTACCATATGCTTCTGGGTTATTTTCTGGAATATCATCTTCATCAACATTAACTGGTGCTTCATAAACATCAATTGTTGATATTAATACAATCTTCTTAGGATTAATTTTTTCAATATTCTCAATTGCATTTTTTATTACATTGAAATCCTCATCAGGATTTTGATTAGCAATAAATTTTTGTGCAGGAACTCCACTATAAACTAGAAGATCAGGATTTTCGTTAAATGCATCTTCTATATTTTTAGAATTAAATACTTTATCAAATTTGTATTCATTATTTAAATTTGATCCTACAAAACCTGTATACCCTACTAAAAATGTTTTCATATTACACCTCAAAAAAGTAAAACTACATATATTGATTATACCATATTTATACATTTTTTTTAATATTTATTCCAGCTTTTTACTATTATTTACAAAAAAAGTTCTATTTTTTAGAACTTTTAGAATCGTTTTTATGTTTATGTTCAAAAACAACATTTGTTTTTGCTACAAAAAATACAACAATTAACAATAAAACACCATATATAAAATATCCAAGTATTCTATCTTTTAATACATAAACAATAGAAGCAAAAGCAAAAAGTAAATTTATTACATATATACATACAACAGTTGCTCTTTGACTTAAATTTCTATTTAATAATTGATGATGTATATGATATTTATCAGGTTCTGACACTTTTTCACCTTTTAAACTTCTTCTAATAATAGCAAACAAAGTATCTAATATTGGAATAGCAAGTATTAATAAAGGTATTATAAGTGAAGACATCATAACATTTTTATATCCCATTAAAGTTATAACAGATATAATAAATCCTAAAAACATGCTTCCAGAATCACCCATAAATATACTAGCAGGATTAAAATTATAAACTAAAAATCCAAGTGTTGAACCAAGCATTATAAAAGTTAGTAAAAAACTTGTATTAAAGCTTCCCTTCATAGTAGCAATTATTCCAATTGTTAAAAAGAATATAGAACTTATGCCACCTGCTAAACCATCAAGCCCATCTATTAAATTCATACAATTTATACAACCTAATATAAATAATATAGTTATTGGATAAGAAAAATATCCAAAATTTACATAAAAACCGAATGCACTTAAATCTCTAATTAATAAACCACCATAACATACAACAATTAATGCTGCTAAAAATTGCCCTATTAATTTATATTTTGCTTTTACTGGTTTAATATCATCTACTATTCCCGTAAATATTATTATAAAACTTCCTATTAAAACAGAATTCATAAGAGGAGTTGGTTCACAAAAAATCATATATCCAAATAAAAATCCTGCATATATTCCTATACCTCCTAATCTAGGCATAGGTACTTTATGAACTTTTCTTTCATTTGGTATATCAAGTGCTCCAACATGATTTGCTATTTTTTTTACTATTGGAATAAATAAAGCAACAAAGAAAAATGTGCAACAAACCATTAAAATTATTTTTAAAGCAATATCTAAATCCATAACACCACCATATATATTCTAACATAAATTTAATTATAATACCAATACTTTATTTATTACACTTTCCCAACTATATTTTTGTAATGCTTCTTCTATTTCTTTTGGTAAATCATAGTCTTTATCTTCAATAAATTTATCTAAATTATTAACTAATTCATCTTTATTTTTTACAAACATTACATTTGGTAAAGTTATATCTGAAAGTTCTTTATATTCATATGTTATTACTTTTGTTTTCATTGCGCTACATTGTAATGTTTTTTCATATAAATCTTCATCAATATCAGCTTTAAGTGGGAAAAAAACTAAATCAAAATATGTTATATAATTTTTTAATTCTGAGTAATCCTTACTTGGAATTATGTATGTATTACGAAGTGAATACTCTTTAATTACAAGTGGATTATCTAAATATCCCATTAGTATTATTACATATGTATTTAATGAATCTATTTTTTTAATCAAATCAAAATCTATATTTTGGTCTATATTTCCATAATATCCAATTACTTTTTTATTCATAAATAAATATTTTTTAACATCATCACCTATTATATTATTGTTATTAATAAAATCTTGTTGCATAACTCCATCTTTTAATAATAAAATTTTTTCTCTAACACCTTCATAATAAATTTTATATTGTTCTTTTCTATAAGTTGCTATTAAAGCTTCATTCATAATTTGTTTATATATACCTATTGAATAATTATTATAATGTTGATACTTATCAAGTTTACCCATTATATCAAACCAAATAACTCTATTTTCAATCATTTGAGCAAAAGCATATTGTAAAAAATATGTTATTAAAAACAAAACTTTTTGTCCCCTTAATAAAGGTAATAATCTTTCTTGGTTGCTTATTAAAAATAAATTTGGTTCTATTTCTTTTAATTTTATTTTAGTGTTATCTGTACAAAAGAAGCATAAAAATCCGTTTTTAGCGAATGTTCTTAATATATTTTGTGGTCTATCTATAGGATAAAAATCAAGTGCTTGTGGAAATACAACAATACCTCTATATGTATTTAACTTGTTTTTAATTGGAATTAAATCTTCATCCAATTCTTTAACAGAAGCTGTAGCATATTTTTCTACTTCTGATGATACAATTTCTTCTGTTTTCTTTTTATCATTAACAAACATCTTTAAAATTCCCATATTTTCACCTCTACCATATATAATTAGTATAACATTTTTTTTAATAAAAATTTGCTTTTATGTAAATATATACATTTTTTTACATAAAAAAGATATGAAATAAATACTTTGAATCTGTATTTCTTTCATATTATTTTCTATACTGTTATTGGAACTAGTATTTCTATAAATTGTTCTAAGCAGTATAAAATTTCTTCAAAATTAATTCCTCTAGCATAATTGTTTTTTCTAGCATACCTTGTCCATTTATCACTTAAAATATGACTTTCCTTAACAATATTTAAATTTGTTATTAAATCATCATTAAATCCTCTTTTTTTAAATGTTCTTTCAACTGCTCCTATAAATTTATTTTTATCGATTTTATCAAATTTAAATGTATATATTAAATAAATATCATAATAATCTTTCATTCTACTACTTGTTTCCAACCTACTAAGTATTATTTCTATCTTTTCAGCGAGTACTGTTTCAAGATTATATGACCATACTTTATAAACTTCATTTCCTATCAATGATTCATATTTATAACTATCTGGTCCTCTATATATTTCATCTCCTGTTACTAAATCAATATGAAACTTATCTTTAATATTATCTAACATAAAATTAATTGTAATTCTTAATCCACCATATTCATCTTCATCACGGATTGGATTAATACTTTCTACTTTAAATTTAACATTGTCGTTTACATTAATATTGATTATTTCTGTTATCATTTTAATAAGATTTCCTTCTGTAAAATCTGTTTTTCTTATTGCAGTATCTATATCCATAGTACTTCTATTATCAATTCCAAATAAAATGCTCAAATAAAAGCCACCTTTTAAAATAAAATTATCATTATATTTGCTTTTTGATAAACGCTCAACAAATCTATCATACATATAAAATCTCATTACAGAATTAAAATCAACATTTTTCTCTATTGCTATCATTCTTAATTTATCTTTTACTGCCTGAGCTGAGTTACTAGTTATACGCTTCACCAACCATTTCCATTACTTTTTCATTTATACCCATTTTTTTTGAATATTGAGATAGTTTTGCTATATTTTTATCATGACTTTGAATGTACCATTTAATAGTTTTTTTTACTTGTTCAGAATCCATTCTACCTTTTGACCTTATAATATCACAAATACATCTTTCTTTATCATAAGCTCTTACTTTATTTCCGTTTGGAGTTTCAACTTCTACTACACCCAATTCATATATATCATTAGACACATAAAACACATTAGATTTCTCATTTACTGTATCAACATGATAACTTTGTGGAACAGTTACTGTATAATTATATGGGAATTCTTCTGTCATACCATAAAAATATAGAGCATTCATATGCGAAAAAATAGCTTTTCTATATTTTTGTTGAAATGAAAAATAACTATCTTCGAATGTACTAGGAAAAATATAAATTCCTCTTGATATTTTTTCTATTATATTATTATTTTGCATTGTTGAAAGATATAGTCTACTAATATTTAATGGTTCTATCATTCTTGTAGTAAGCATGCCATTATTTACTTTCATTATTTGTTTAATAATATCAGTATTAATTTTTATTTTTTCATTTGGATATTCTATTTTAAAATTTGTAATTATATCTGTCATAATATTGATACTTTTTAGTCCTTTTTTAATAGATTTAGTTTGTTTTTCCATGTCTTTCTTTATTTGACTCATCGATTTGTTTGTTGAATTAATTGCTTCAACATAGTTATTGAGAACTTCATAGTCTATTCTAAACTTAATTTTTTCATTTTTTTTCATAATTTTCCCCTCCTATAACAATTACACTGAAATTATATCATTTTTCAGTGTAATTGTCAAAAAACATTTTTGTTTAAAACAATTTAAATTATTTTATAAATTACAAATTCAATTAAAATATTATTATTAAAATCAAGTTTTGAAAAGTTTAATTTTATTAAATCTATGAAAAAAGATATGGGTTATAATTGTTCCATATCATCATTTCCTTTATTCTTTTTAGATTGTTTTAATTTTTTCTTTTCTTCTTTCAATCTTTGTTTTTCTTCTTTTTTTAATTCTTTTTTACTTTTTTCTTGTATTTCTTCTTCATTAATAGGATTAAATTTCATTGTTTTTTCTAATGTTTCTTCTAATTTTTTATTTGTTTTTTTATTTTTAACAGCTAAAACTATTATTAATATTAATAACTCTAAAATACAAAGTGAACCTAATCCATATATCATATAAAGATTTTTCTTATTATCTTCTTTATTCTTATTGTTAGCTTCTTCATTATATCTTTGAAGTGTATTTTCTTTTGCATCATATGTATAATATGATACTTCACCTGTAGATAAATTCATTCCATAAATTATTGGATAACTATTTTTATTTTGTAATACTTCTACTTCATTATTATTTATAGTCATTTTACTTTTTTCATATCCATCTAGTATTTTATTATCTTCTATACTATATGGATATACATTTATTGAATTAAATTTTAATTCTTTATATGATGTGTAAGTTTCATCATTAGAATTATAAATATACAATCCAATATTTCCATTACTATCTTTTAGCGCAACTAAATTATAATTAGTAACATCACCATGAAAAGATAAAACAGATTCACCACTAATATCAATAGTAGTTTCTCTATAATTAGAAGGAATTTCTAGTCCCTCTTTTTTTCTAACTATTGTATATTCTTTATTATCTATTGTTACTTTTATTGGATTTGGCTCTTCTACTATAGCTTTTATTACATAAGTTCTAACATTACCATTTTCTGCTGTTACTTTTATTTCTAATTTATTTTCACCATCTACAAGTGTTATATCACCAATTCCTGTTACTTTTGCTTTACTATCTTGTGTTTTAGCGTCTACTTTAACATTATAAGTTTCTTTTGGTAAATTAACACTATATTCTAAAACTGCATTATTAAAGGTTGGAGTTAACTCATATCCTTCTATAGTTAAACTAGATAAATAATTATTTGAACTATAACTAGCTGGTGTATTTACTTTTTTTGGATTTATTGTTATAGTCTTTGAACCTTTTGTAACATTTTCTGATTTTTCATCCCAATTATAATAAGATGCACTATCTACATATATTCTCGCACTTCCTGTTGCTTTTGTACTAAATCTAAATGTATAAGATTTACTTTTTACATTTCCATCTCCATATCCAACTACTCTTTGATTTGCATTATCTAAAAGTGTTAATTTTGAACTATCATATCCTATTATGAAATCCCAAGAGCCTAAAGGGTCACTAGAAGAAATTGTAACTGTTGCAGTTATAACATTTCCAACTGTTGTTGAAGATGATGCACTTATACCTACACTTGTTGAAGCAAAGGCTTTAACATTTATTAAACTTAAAAACATGAAAACTATAAATAGTAATAATTTATTTTTTTTCATTTTTACCTCCTATTCAATAGTTCCTTGACCTAATATATTTTTTTGAACTTTAAGTAAATCTAATATATCAACTTTTTCATCTGAATTTACATTTGCTGCTCTTAAATATTCATCAGTTAATTTACTTGAACCTAATATATTTTTTTGAACTTTTAACAAATCCAATATATCTATTTTAGCATCACCATTTGTATCACCAAGTACTACTAATTTATATGTTTTTGTATCAGAATCAATACTAATAGTTAATGTATCTCCTGTATTAAATGAAGTACTTGTTTTAACTTTAGATGAACTATCATAAAATTGTATTTTAGCACTTGCGTTTTTACTTGTTATTTCTTTAATTAAATCTGTTGTTGTTTTGTTATTTATTCCATATATATAAGTTCCATCATTTTTAACGCCAATATTATTTACTATATCTTGAACACTATTTGAAGCAGGATTAACTAAAGCAAAATTAAAAGTATATGTCCTAGTAGTTCTGTTTTGAGCTTTTACTGTAAGGGTTGCTTGTTGTGTTTTTGTTAAATCTATTGTTCCTCCACCTGTTACTGATGATTTAGAACTTACAGGTAATCCTGATATAGTTACGCTTTTTGCATTTGATGGTAAATTTATAGTATGTGTTGTTTCATCTAAATTAAATGTTTCTAATATATTTCCATTTATTAATACTGTTTTTAAATAGTTATTAGGATTCCCTGGAGAAGGAAGTGTAGAAGCCTTTTCTGGAAGTGTTCCTTCTTTATATACAGGAATTTTAAATACAAAGTTTCCATCTAAAATACCTGCTTTTTTATATGCATTATATGTTATATTTGATTCACTAACAGGGGCTGCTATATTTGTCATATATTGATGGGATGTTACAACATTTCCATCCTTAACATTATATTTTTCCAAATAAATCGTATCTTGACCTGCATTTATATAACCATTTGAAATTGTTGACGCACCACCCGCTATTGCTTTAGCTGGTGTATTCCAACCTTTATTTTTTGCGTAACATAATCCTAATATTACAGGATTTTCTGATGTGTATGCTCCTATATTAAAGAAGTTGTAATAATGTGAATATACTTGTGGTTTTCCATCACAAGTAAACTCTGTTGTTCCTGAAATTGCAGTTGTACTTGAACCTATTTCTTGTACAACTCTAGAAGCTAAATGTATTGGACTAACATTTGTTTCTTCTGCAGCTGTTATAAAATCTTTTGAATAAACTGATAAATTAGGAAAATTTGCTAAAGTAGAATTTACTGCTTCTTCTGTGTGTAAATTTTTATCGTATGATAATTTTTCAAAAGCAAATATTGTTATTTCATTTAAGTATGTTCTAGGGTCCATATAATAAGATATTGCTTGTGAATTTGCAGCATACCAACTACTTCCTTCTTTTAAGTAAAAAGTATCTGTTTTATAATCATATGCTCCACCTGCTGTTGAATAGAATCCTTGTGAAGTACTATTAGTTAAACTTACACCAACTGCTGACTCTTTTTGTAAAGCTGTATTAAAATCTACACCTGTTTGAAATGCTTCAAATATCCAATTTGGATGGTCATTATGCATTTCTATTAAATAAGGGTGATAACTAGTTGGAAAATTAACTAATACATTTTTTTTGAATTCTTCATCTGTATCTTCATCTGGAATAATTGTTACTCTATTTGAATTTATAAATCCTACTTGGTCATTATATTTTATATAGTACCAACTAGAAGACTCACCTAAAATAGTTATAGATGACCCTGTTGGTATTTCAGTTAATGTTGTTGATGAATTATTTGGACCTTTTTTTAATATTTTTTCTTCTACTATATAAGCAGATGCATCTTTATGAGTTTCATCTAATTCAATTGAATAAGAAGAACAAACATAACCTGTTTTATCTGAGTAAGAAATTTTATACCATTTATCATTACAACCATTACCTTTATCTTCTTCATCTAAAATAGTAAAAACAGTTCCTGTTGATAAAGTGGAATATATAGTTGAACCACTTGTTGTTGGTTTATTTCTAAAATTCGCACTTGTTGTTATCGCTCCTGTTCTATTACTAGCAGCATATACAGGAATTGTTTCTAGTAAAAATCCAATACATAAAATTATTGAAATTATTTTTTTGAATTTATTCACGCTCATCACTTCCCATAGCTTACTTAATTATATCAAAATTCGACAGAAAAGTACATACCAATTATTTCCAATATGTAAAGTGTTTAAAAAGAAAAAGAGCTAATGCTCTAATATTGAATACCCCATATTACATTATACTCTGCTTTCTTACCACAACATACACAATTTCCATCAATTTCTTTATCATCTACGATACATCTTGATTTACAACCTTTTATTTCTTTTATTTTTTCTTCACATTTACTATCTCCACACCATAAACCATAAATAAATCCTGGTTGAGTATTTAAAATATTTTCCATTTCCTTTAAGTTAGTTGCTTTAAATGTAAGTTCATCTCTTCTTTTTTTTGCTTTTTCATACATATCTTTTTGTATAGTATCTAATAAATTTTTAGTAAAAGTTACTATATCTATATCGATTTGTTTAGTTATTTTTTCTCTTGTATCTCTTCTTACAAATGTTATTATATTTTGTTCTAAATCTCTTTTTCCTATTTCTATTCTTATTGGAATACCATTTACTTCTGCTTCTGAAAATTTAAATCCTGGTGATTTTTCACTATTATCTATATAAGCACTTATTTCATTGTTTAGTAATTTTTCTTCTATTTCTTTTGATAAATTATTTACTTCTTCGCTATCACCTATTGGTATAATAACAACTTGTTTTGGTGCGATTTTAGGTGGTAATACAAGTCCATAATCATCACTATGAACCATTATTAATGCACCTATCATTCTAGTAGTTATACCCCATGATGTTTGATAAGGATATTCTTCTTTATTTTCTTTATTAGTAAATGTTACACCATAAGCTTTTGAAAATTTTTGTCCAAAATAATGTGATGTCCCTAATTGTAATGAAAAACCATTATACATAAGTGCTTCATTTGTCAATGTATATTCTGCACCTGCAAATTTTTCTTTTTCTGTTTTTTTACCTTTAATAGAAGGGATTGCCAAAACATCATGATGAAATCTATAATAAACATCCATCATTCTATCTGTTTCTTTTATAGCTTCTTCACGAGTTGAATGAATTGTATGTCCTTCTTGCCATAAAAATTCTCTACTTCTTAAAAATGGTCTTGTTTCTTTTTCCCATCTTAAAACATTACACCATTGATTGTAAAGTTTTGGTAAATCTCTGTATGATTTTACATGTGTTGCATAGTAGTCGCAAAATAAAGTTTCACTAGTAGGTCTTATACATAATTTTTCTTCTAGTTCTTTTTCTCCACCTTTTGTTACCCATGCTACTTCAGGAGCAAAACCTTCTACTAAATCTCCTTCTTTTTTTAATAAATTTTCTGGTATTAATAACGGCATTTGACAATTAACATGTCCTAATTTTTTAAATTCTTTATCTAGTATTTCTTGCATGCGTTCCCATATTGCATATCCGTTTGGTTCTATTACAATACAACCTTTAACTGATGAATAATCAGCTAAATGTGCAGCTCTTACAACATCAGTATACCATTTAGCAAAATCCACATCACGACTTGTAATTTCTTTTAATTTGTTTTCTTTCATAAAAATCCTCCTTCAAAAAAAAAGATAGTACTTAAGGAGTGCATAAGCACGGTACCATCCTCTATTTTTCTTAATTTAAATAACGGTAAAAACCGGTTACTCTTTCGAGACTGTTCATAGGTAGGAACAATAAGATTTTATAATTGAGTTCACACTATCCTCAAATCACTTTTATAAAATTTATTATTGTCATGTCCTATTCATCACATTTACAGTTAAATTGTATAATAAATACATAAATTAGTCAATCTAATTTCTAAAATTCTCATACCAATTTTTAATTTTTTCTTTTATTTTTCCATATACATTACTAATATCATCTTTTAAATCTTCCCAAACTACTGATGCGCTTTGTTTAAATTCATCTTTAAATTCTTTTATTGCATTATAGTTTTCATCACCTAATTTATCTTTAGCAAAATCTTTTATATTGTTTGCACCTTTTTTTATTAAATCTTTTGCTTTATTATAAGCAGATGAAGTTTTTGAACTTATTTCTTCTTTATAATTTGGAAATTTTTTCATTATTAAATTGTCTATTTCATCGACTTCTTTTAAAAATTCTTGTTTTGCAGCATCGCTTAGTTCATCAAATGTAATTCCTTTTATATCTCCATCATAAAATATGAAATCTACTAATGTGATAAATACATTTTTACAAGTTTCTTTTATATCTTTTGCAGTATCACTATTTAATATTTCTTTTATATCACTTTTTAAATTTTTAATTTCTTCTAGTACAACACTATCTTTCTCATTTATTTCAATAATTTGTTCAGTAGTTGGTATTGTTTGTGGTTCTGTTGTATCAGATGGTTTTTGTTCTTTATTTGTTGTTTCGTTTGAAGTAGAAGTATTTTCATTTTTAGAAGGTTCTTTTTCTGTATTAGTATCTGGTTTTGATATTTCTACATTTGATGAATCAATGTTTGGAATTTTTTGTTCTGTTTCTACTGTATTTGTTAAAGATTGTTCATTATCATTTTTATTTTGATTTGAACAAGATGTTATTAGTATTACTCCTGTCATAACTAAACTTATCAATTTTACATTAAATTTAAAATTTCTCATAAAATCACCTTCGAATATATTATAAACTTTTTTTATAAATTTGCAAATTATCATTGCATCAAAGATTTTTCCTACTAATACATGCGATTTTAAATGTATAGTATAACTTGTATCATTATTAAAAAATAATACAAATAGAAAGCATTATAAAAAGGATAACATTTTTTAAACTTTTTTCTAACTAGTAAACTTTTTATAATTATTCAATATTTTTTTGATTAATTTCTAAAAAATATTTTACAAATTCATCATTATTATCTATTTCATTAATGTTATATACATATGGAAGTCTAACTACAATTTGAAGATTGATACTGCTTTTTCCAGAACTAGAATCAAGATTATCAAAATTAAAAATTGTATTTTCAGAATCAATTATACTAAAAAAGCTTTCATCTTTACCTACTATATATTCTTCACTAATGGATTTTAAAATATCAAGTATTTTATTTCTAGATGACAATGACATTCTTAATGTGAAAGCCCCAGAGGCTTTACCATGTCTGTCATTACAAAATATCATAATATCTATACTTTCTATCTTTATATTTTTGTCTTCAAATATATCTATTCCATTCAATTTATCAATTATAAGTTGTTTTTCAACATTTAAATTTTCAATGTCCGTTATTGTTTTATAATATGGTTTTAATCGTACTTCATCTTTTTCTAACCCTCTATTATTAGTTTTAGAGTTATAAGAGGGATTATTAAGTTCTTTAATTGATATAATAATGTCGTTAATATAAAATCCTACTATAAGAATTAGCAAGACTATCGTTAAAATTTTAAATAACTTACTCATAATCCTCCTTAAGTTTATAAATTAAATTCATCAATTAAACTTGATGTGCTTTATATATTTTTAGGATAATTTTATTAAGTTTTCATTTAATTCTTATAGCGTTTATTTTTTATTTTATGATTCTTTAAGTTATTTTTATTATTATATAAAACACCTACTCCAACTTTTGTTAAATTTGGCGCTATAAAACTTGTTAAACTTTCGTTATAAAATAGAGAAAAATCTCCTATTGTAGTTAGATTTGGCGCTATAAAATTTATTAGACTATTGTTATTATATAGAAGCCACTCTCCTACTATTGTCAAATTTAGTGCTTCAAAACTTGTTAGACTTTGGTTATAAAATAGAAATCTATTTCCTACTATTGTCAAATTTGGTGCTTCGAAACTTGTTAGACTTTTGTTATAAAATAGAAATCTGTTTCCTACTTCTTTTAAATTTGATACTTCGAAACTTGTTAGGTTTTTGTTATAATATAAAAAACCATCCCCTACCATTGTTAATTTTGGTACTTCAAAATTTGTTAGACTTTCATTATAAAATAGAAAAAAATCTCCTATTTCTTTTAAATTATTATTATATAATTTTAATATTTTATTTTCTTGGTCTATTTCTATTTCTATTTTATCTTTTAAATTTGTTTGTGTCATAAGTATTTTTCTACCATTTGCTGTTTTTAATACTTCTATTTTATCTATTTTTCCAAAAGAACTTGGAAATGAATCTTCTATTTCTTTATCATATAAAAATACTTTTTTACTTTTTAAATCAACTAAAAAATAATCTATTAATATATATTGTTCCTTAGGAAATCTTTTAACTTTAAAATTATCGATTATAACATTATCTGTACAATAATATATGTTATTAATCTCATAATTATATTTATAGTATTTTCCATCATTCGCTCTAACATACCATGGTATTTCTAACATAGAACCTAGATGTTGTTGTTGTTTTATTCCATAAAATTTTTCAAAACTTTTTGTTAAGCCTGGTATTATATTGTCCAAATTATTTGAAAATGTTGCATCTGGATTATTTACTCTATGATTATACCTGTTTTTTATAGATAATGTATTTGTTCCATCTTTAGTAAATTGTATACTTATTACAGATGTTCCATACAAATCTTGTCTTTGTGGATTATCAAAATTTTCTCTTTTAATATTATCAACATCTTTTTTTACTGCAAAAAATACTCTACATTTATTAAGTCTTCCTCCTCTAAATGTACATAATTCTTCATCTCGTGCATAATATTTTTTGAATTTTTGTATATCTTTTTCACTTTTACATTTATAAAGTATATATCCTGCTTCACTTAGTAATTCTTCTGGTGTTTTATCTATTTCTAAATCTCTTTTATTTTCTACATCTACTAAACTATAAATATATTGCTTAAAAGTTAATTCAAGATTATTTTTAATAATATCGTTATATAATCCATGATTTGGTTCAAAGTTTTGTTCCATTAATCTAGATAGTAAACCTTCTTGTTCTAATAGTATTGGAAAATACGCCCTACATAAATGGCTCATCTTTTCTCCATATTTTTTCTCTATTATCTTTAAATCATTATTCATAGTTAGCCCCCTTAACCATATATTAATTATTAATTTTTTAATTTAATATTTATATTCTAGCATACAACTCCTTTTAAATCAACAAATCTAATTTTATCTTCACTAATTCTCTAGATATAAAGTTACTGACAAAAAAGTCATTAATAAAATTAATTATTAATGACCTATTTGCTCTTGTAAGAATCATTTATTTTTTTTATTTCTGCTTCATTTAAGTTATTTTTATTATGATATAAAAAACCTATTCCTTTTGTTGTTAAATTTGGCGCTATAAAACTTGTTAAACTTTCGTTATAAAATAGAAAATAGCTTCTTACTTTTATTAAATTTGGCGCTTCAAAACTTATTAGACTTTTGTTATTAAATAGAAAATAGCTTCCTACTTTTATTAAATTTGGCGCTTCAAAACTTATTAGACTTTTGTTATTAAATAGAAAATAGCTTCCTACTTCTCTTAAATTGGGTGCTTCGAAACTTGTTAGTCTTTCGTTATTAGCTAAAAAATCATCCCCTACCATTGTTAATTTTGGTGCTTCGAAACTTGTTAGACTTCTGTTATAATATAGAAGATAGTTCCCTACTTCTCTTAAATTGGGCGCTTCAAAACCTCTTAGACTTTCATTATAAAATAGAAAATAGTTCCCTACTTCTTTTAAATTATTATTATATAATTTTAATATTTTATTTTCTTTGTCTATCTCTATTTCTATTTTATCTTTTGAATTTTCTTGTGTCATAAGTATTTTTCTACCATTTGCTGTTTTTAATACTTCAATCTTATCTATTTTTCCAAAAGAACTGGGAAATGAATCTCTTATTTCTTCGTCATATAAAAATACTTTTTTACTTTTTAAATCAACTAAAAAATAGTCTATTAATATATATTGTTCCTTAGGAAATCTTTTAACTTTAAAATTATCAATTATGACATTGTCTGTACAATAATATATATTATTAATCTCATAATTATATTTATAGTATTTTCCATCATTCGCTCTCACATAATATGGTATTTCTAACATAGAATTTTGATGTTTTTGCTTTATTCCATAAAATTTTTCAAAACTTTTTGTTAAGCCTGGTATTATATTATCCAAATTATTTGAAAATGTTGCATCTGGATTATTTACTCTATGATTATACCTGTTCTTTATAGATAATGTATTTGTTCCATCTTTAGTAAATTGTATACTTATTACAGATGTTCCATACAAATCTTGTCTCTGTGGATTATCAAAATTTTCTCTTTTAATATTATCAACATCTTTTTTTACTGCAAAAAATACTCTACACCTATTAAGTCTTCCTCCATTAAATGTACATAATTCTTCATTATGTGCATAATATTTTTTAAATTTTTGTATATCTTTTTCACTTTTACATTCATAAAGTATATATCCGGCCTCATTTAGTAATTCTTCTGGTGTTTTTTCTATTTCTAAATCTATCATTTTTTCTACATCTACTAAACTATAAATATATTTCTTAAAAGTTAATTCAAGATTATTTTCAATAATATCATTATATAATTCATGATTTGGTTCAAAGTTTTGCTCCATTAATCTAGAAAGTAAACCTTCTTGTTCTAATAATATTGGAAAATACTCTCTACATAAATGGCTCATCTTTTCTCCATATTTTTTCTCTATTATCTTTAAATCATTATTCATAGCTAATCCCCTTAACCATATAATCTTTTTAAATATATCTCTTTATTATCAACTATTAAAATTAATAAATCTTCATAATCTTTTGGAGTTACAACTTTTCCATATTTGCTTGATAAACTACCAAAACTATATAAAGTATTTGGATTTTTTAACATTTCTTCATTAATATAAATTATATTTTTTTCTTTTATTGGATTTTCTAAATCATGAAATTCCAAAGTTAAATTATATTTAACATTTTTATCATCAATTAAAGAATATTTTATTCCTTCTATTTTTTCTATAATTAATTTTTTCACAAAATCACCTACTTAATAATCTTATTTTTATATTTAATATCATTCTAGCATACAATTCTTTTTAAATCAAGAAAGCTAATTTTATGCTAACTAATTGTCTATTTGTCTATATATAAAGTTACTATCTTTTTATTGTATTTTTATTTAACTATTAGATAATTTTGTATTTTAAATAATAATGAACTTTCCTTATAAATAAAAACAATAGAGTGAAATCACTCTATTGTTTATAATAATTCTTGTTCTAAAGCTTCTAATGGTTCTTCTTTTAATAAATCGATTTCTAAACTATAATCAGATTTCTTATACTTTCTAGCGCCTGTTCCAGCTGGTATTAACTTACCAATAATAACATTCTCTTTTAATCCATTTAATTCATCTACTTTTCCATGAATTGCAGCATCTGTTAATATTCTTGTTGTTTCTTGGAAAGAGGCAGCAGATAAGAATGAATCAGTTTCAAGTGAAGCTTTTGTAATACCTAATAATACAGGACGACCTGTTGCAGGGCGTTTACCCTCTATAATTAAGTGTTTATTTACATCAGCGAAGTTATTAATATTAACAAGTGTTCCTGGTAAGAATGTTGTATCTCCACTATTTATAATTTTAATTTTTGAAATCATGCGTTTTGCCATAATTTCAACGTGTTTATCAGAAATATCAACACCTTGTGAACCATAAACTTTTTGAATTTCAAGTAATATATATTGTTGTACTGTAATTGGGTCTGTTACAACTAATAATTCTTTAGGATTTATAGCACCATGTGTAAGTCTTTGACCTGCAACTACATCACTATTTAATTCAACAGCAAGTTTAGCACCATAATTAGAAGTATGTTCTTTACTTTCAGCATCATTTGTTACAGTAATAACAAACTTACCTCCAGATTCTTCTATTTTTGTAACTTTACCTGTTATATCAGAAATAGTTGCTTTTCCTTTTGGATTACGTGCTTCAAATAGTTCTTGAACACGAGGTAAACCTTGAGTAATATCATCTCCACCGGCTACACCACCAGTATTGAAGTTTCTCATTGTTAATTGAGTACCAGGTTCACCTATTGATTGTGCAGCCATAATTCCAACTGCTTCTCCTATTTCAACTATAGAACCTGTCGCTAAATTACGACCATAGCATTTTCTACAAACACCATGTTCAGTTTTACAAGTAAGTACTGTTCTAATTGGCACTTTTGTAATTCCTGCTTCTATAATTTTATCAGCTATTTGTTCAGTTATATATGTATTTCTTTCATACATAACTTCTTTAGTTTCAGGATGAATAATTTTCTTATTTGTATAACGACCTAAAATACGATTGTATAAAGATTCAATAACAGTTCCATCTTTTTCATTGATGAAGGCTTCAACAACAACACCTTGTTCAGTTCCACAATCTTCTTCTTTTACAATTACATCTTGCGCAACATCAACAAGTCTTCTTGTTAAATATCCAGCATCTGCTGTTTTTAACGCAGTATCAACTGCTCCTTTACGAGCACCATGTGTAGATAAGAAGAATTCACTTATAGTAACACCTTCACTAAATGAAGATTTAACAGGGATTTCTACTTGACCACCACTAGGTTTAGCAAATAATCCACGCATACCTACTAATTGAGTATGTGAATTAATATCTCCACGTGCTTTACTCATCATCATTATTGAAATTGGATTATCTTTGTCTTCATTAACCATAACTTCAAGTTCTTGTTGTATTTTCTTTTTAGCGTTATTCCAAATTTCTATTACTTTTTCATATCTTTCGTTATCTGTAATTAAACCACGCTTAAATTGTTTATTAACAGCATCAACCATTTCTTGACTTTCTTTCAATACTGTTGGTTTAATTTTACTTTCTTTTATATCACTTATTGCGATACTAATACCAGATAATGTAGAATATTTAAATCCTAAATCTTTTAATTTATCAAGCATTACTGAAGTTTCAGTAGTTTGATATCTTTTATAAATTTGTGCAATTAGTTTTCCTAATACACTTTTATTAAATGCTTCAACAAGTGGCATTTCTTTAATTACTTCTCTTATGTTTTCTCCTCTATTAATGAAATATTTTTTAGGAGTTATTTTTTCAATATTTTCTGCACTTCCATCATTTATATATTGGAAAGTATCAGGGAATATTTCATTAAATAAAAGTTTACCTGGAGTTGTTACTAAATATTTATTCATATATATATCAGGGAATATTTTGTGTTTAAATGATTTTACAGGTAAAGCAATACGAGTATGTAAAGTAATTTCTCTTCTTTCATAAGACATTAGTGCTTCTGAATCATCTTTAAATACTCTACCTTCTCCAGGAAGTCCTGCTTTTTCCATAGTAATATAGTAATTTCCTAATACCATATCTTGTGATGGCGTAACAATTGGTTTACCATCTTTTGGAGATAGTATATTGTTAGCACCTAACATAAGGATTCTTGCTTCTGCTTGTGCTTCTTCACTAATTGGTACATGGACTGCCATTTGGTCTCCATCGAAATCTGCGTTAAATGCAGCACAAACAAGTGGATGAAGTCTAATAGCACGGCCACCTATTAATTTAGGTTCAAATGCTTGAATACCTAATCTATGTAAAGTTGGAGCACGGTTAAGCATAACAGGATGTTCTTTTATTTTTTCTTCTACTATATCCCAAACACGAGGGTCTTGATTTTCAATCATTCTTTTAGCAGCTTTAATATTGCTTGCTATTTCTTTTGTAACAAGACCATTTATTACATGTGGTTTAAATAATTCAAGAGCCATTTCCTTAGGAATTCCACATTCATACATTTTTAAATTTGGTCCAACAACTATAACTGAACGAGCAGAATAGTCAACACGTTTACCAAGTAAATTTTGACGGAAACGACCTTGTTTTCCTTTTAACATACTTGATAATGATTTAAGTGGTCTATTACCTGCTCCTGTTATATTACGTCCACGTCTACCATTATCAAATAATGCATCGACTGCTTCTTGTAACATACGTTTTTCATTTTGAATTATAATTGATGGAGCACCTAATTCCATTAATTTTTTAAGACGATTATTACGATTTATAACACGTCTATATAAATCATTTAAGTCTGATGTTGCGAATCTACCACCATCTAATTGAATCATTGGACGAAGTTCTGGTGGTATAACAGGAAGTGCATTTAATATCATCCATTCTGGTTTATTTCCTGATTGTTGGAATGCACTAAGTACATCTAAACGTTTAATAAGTCTTATGCGTTTTTGACTTGAAGAATCTTTTATTTCGTCAATTTCTTTTTTGATTTCTTCTACTTCTTTATCAATATCTACTTCTTTTAGTAATTCTTGGATAGCTTCTGCTCCCATTCCTACTCTAAAAGTATTACCATATTTTTCGTAGTAAACTCTATACTCTTTATCACTTATTGTTTGTTTTTTCTCTAAAGTTGTACTTCCTGGGTCTAAAACTACATATGAAACAAAGTACAATACTTCTTCCAAATCTCTTGGAGACATATCAAGTACAAGTCCCATACGAGATGGAATACCTTTAAAAAACCAAATGTGAGAACAAGGAGTAGCAAGTTCAATGTGTCCCATTCTTTCACGTCTAACTTTACTTCTTGTTACTTCTACTCCACATCTATCACATACTATGTTTTTATATCTTAATCTCTTATACTTACCACAAGAACACTCAAAATCTTTAGTAGGTCCGAATATTTTTTCACAGAACAAACCATCTCTTTCTGGTTTTAAAGTACGATAGTTAATTGTTTCTGCTTTTTTAACTTCTCCATGAGACCAACCACGAATTGTTTCAGGTGAGGCTATGGCTATTTTTATTGCTTCAAATTGATTAACATCCATTATTCCTCGTCCCCTTCCATCATTTTTTCAAAACCTTTTTCAATTTCTTCATCTATCTCATCTTCTGTTTCTTCAAAATCATCATCATATTCATCTTCTACTTCTTCATCTGGAAAATCAGGTTCTGAAAGTTCAAAATTATTTTCTGATGATTCTGATTCATCATTAAGTAAATAGCTATCTTGTTCGCTTTCTTCTAAGTCTCTAAGTTCGACAAAGTTTCCATCTTCATTTCTAACTGTTATATTAAGTCCTAGAGCTTGGAATTCTTTTATTAATACTCTAAATGATTCTGGTACACCTGGTTTTGGAATTGGAGTACCTTTTACTAATGATTCATATACTTTAACACGACCAACTACATCATCTGATTTAGTAGTCATCATTTCTTGAAGTACATGAGCAGCACCATAAGCATAAAGTGCCCAAACTTCCATTTCTCCAAATCTTTGACCACCAAATTGTGCTTTTCCACCAAGTGGTTGTTGTGTTACTAATGAATAAGGTCCTGTTGAACGTGCATGTAATTTATCATCAACCATATGGTGAAGTTTAATCATATACATTACACCAACACTTATTCTATTTTCAAATGGTTCTCCTGTTCTACCATCGTAAAGAACAGTTTTTCCATCTTCATCAAGTCCTGCTTCTTTTAGAGCATCTATAATTTCTTCTCTGCTTGCACCATCAAATACAGGTGTAGCAACATAAATTCCTAAATTTTTAGCAGCAATTCCTAAATGCATTTCAAGAATTTGTCCTATATTCATACGAGATGGAACTCCAAGTGGATTTAAAAGTATATCTACAGGGCGACCATCTGCTGTATATGGCATATCTTCTTCTGGAAGTATAAGTGAAATAACACCTTTATTTCCATGACGTCCTGCCATCTTATCTCCAACGCTTATTTTACGTTTTTGAGCAATATATACACGAACTATTTTTGAAACACCTGCTGGTAATTCATCTGTATCTTCTTTTGTAAATATTTTTACATCATGTACTATACCTTCTCCACCATGTGGAACACGAAGTGATGTATCTCTTACTTCACGAGTTTTTTCACCAAATATTGCATGTAATAATTTTTCTTCTGAAGTAAGTTCAGCCATTCCTTTAGGTGTTACTTTACCAACTAATATATCATCATCTTTTACTTCAGTACCAATTCTTACGATACCATTTTCATCTAGATTTTTACGAGCTTCCTCACCTACATTTGGAATATCTCTTGTAAATTCTTCTGGTCCAAGTTTAGTATCTCTACATTCTATTTGATAATCTTCTATATGTATTGAAGTATATACATCGTCTTTTACTAATCTTTCATTTAATATTACAGCATCCTCATAGTTATATCCATTGTAATTCATGAAGGCAACTGTAACATTTCTACCTAAAGCCATTTCTCCTTTTTCAGTACCTGGCCCATCAGCAATAACCATTCCTCTTGTTACTTTATCTCCTAGTTTTACAATAGGTACTTGATGATAACAAGTTCCTGCATTACTACGTTCAAATCCATTTAAATAATAAGTATCTGAACCACCCATTGTTTTTACTACTATTTTTCTTGCATCAACATAATCAACAATTCCATCAGCAGAAGCAATTACAACAGCACCTGAATCACGGGCAGCAATTGCTTCTACACCTGTTCCAACAATTGGAGCTTCTGGTTTTAAAAGTGGGATTGCTTGACGTTGCATGTTGGCACCCATAAGTGCACGCTTACCATCATCATGTTCAAGGAATGGAATTCCTTGAGTTGTAATAGATACAACTTGTTGAGGTGAAACATCTATGTAGTCTATTTTTTCTTTTTCAATTATTATATTTTCTCCACGATAACGTGCAGGTACACGTTCATCTATTAATTCATTGTTTTCATTAACTGCAGATGTTGCTTGTGAAATATAATGGTCTAATTCTTCATCTGCTGTCATATAAACTATTTCATCTGTTAATTTACAATTTTCAACTTTACGATATGGTGTCATTATAAATCCATAATCATCTACTCTTGCATAACTTGCTAAAGAAGTTATAAGTCCTATATTTGGTCCTTCTGGTGATTCAATAGGACAAATTCTTCCATAGTGTGATGGGTTAACATCACGAACTTCCATACCAGCTCTATCACGAGATAATCCACCTGGTCCTAAAGAAGATAAACGTCTTTTATTTGTAAGTTCTGCAACAGGATTTGTTTGATCCATAAATTGTGATAACTGACTGCTTCCAAAGAATTCTTTCATTGCAGCCGTAAGTGGTCTAATATTAATAAGTGTTTTTGGTGTTACATCAGAGATTTCTTGGGTTGACATTCTATCTCTTATAACTCTTTCCATACGACTTACACCAATTCTAAATTGATTTTGAAGTAATTCTCCTACTTGTCTAACACGACGATTAGATAAGTTATCTATTTCATCAAAATTTCCAACACCTTCAAGTAAATTTAAATAATATGATACTGATGCATATATATCTGAAATCGTTAAACGTTTTTCATCTATTGATTGGTCATTACCTATTACTTTAATTACTTTAGTTGGATTTAATTTTGAGTATACACTAACAACTTGTACTTTATTATAAGAATCTAATTCTTCATTAATTTGTACTTCTTTTATTCCATATCCATCTTTGAAAATTTCTTTTAATTGCTCTAAAACTTCTTTGTCAATTAAAGTACCTTCTTTGACAACAACTTTATTTTTAACTTTTATGTCTTCAGCTAATACACATCCAAGTAATCTTTCTGTTATATTTAATTTTCTATTGAATTTATAACGCCCTACTTTAGCCAAATCATATCTGAATGCATCAAAAAATCTTGAAATTAATTGATTTTTCGCACTATCTAATGTAGATGGTTCACCTGGTCTTAATTTTGAATGAATATCAATTAAAGCTTCATCTGTGTTTTTATTAGGGTCTTTTTCTAATGTTTTATTTATATAATCGTCTTCACCAAATAAAGCAATTATATCTTCATCATTTGAAAGTCCTAATGCTCTAAGTAAAGTTGTAATTGTTACTTTTCTAGTACGGTCAATTCTTACATATACTATATCTCTTGCATCTGTTTCATACTCTAACCATGTTCCACGAGTTGGTATTATTTGAGATGTTATAATTGATTTACCATTTTTCTTATCAATTTCTTTCCCAAAATATACACTAGGTGAACGAACTAATTGTGATACGATAACACGTTCTGCACCATTAATAACAAAAGTTCCACTTTCAGTCATTATAGGCATATCACCTAAAAATATTTCTTGTTCTTTTACTTCTCCTGTTTCTTGGTTAAATAATCTTGCAGCTACTTTTAAAGGTGCAGCAAAAGTTGCATATCTTTCTTTGCAACCTTTAATAGAATATCTTGGTTCATCAAAAGAATATTCTCCAAATTCCAAAGTTAAATTTCCTGTAAAACTTTCCACAGGAAAAATATCTTCAAATACTTCTTTTATTCCTTCTGTTATAAACCAATCATAAGATTTCTTTTGAATTTCTAGTAAATTTCCTAATTCAATTGCATTTTTTGTTTTTGCATATGTTCTTCTTTCTCGGTGATCTCCAAATTTTTTAACTTTATAAGCCACTATTTCACCCCTATAACTATAATAATATTTAATGCACATACTCAAAAAGTATATGCCACCAATTTATAATTGTACCAAATCTAGTTCAATCTGTCAATGATTTATACATTTAATAACATTAAAACCTTTATTTTTTTTAACTACTGTTACAGTATAAAATTGTTCTAATTTTTTAATTATTGTTTTTGCGCCTTGATTTTTATTTATAACTATCCAAAGTTCACCATTTTTAGTAAGATGTTCTTTTGCTTCCAATAATATTTTGTATAATATTTCATTTCCAACTCTTATTGGTGGATTACTTATAATAAAATCATATTTTTTGCTTATATTTTCATATATATTACTTTCAAATATATTTGTTTTTGCATTATTTAAAATGGAATTTTCTTTTGCAAGTTTTATACTTCTTTTATTTATATCTATCATATCTATTTCTTTATCTAATTTCAATGACAAATATATTCCAATTGGACCTATACCACAGCCAAAGTCTAATATATTACCTTTTAAATTTTGAATTTCTAAGTTTTCAAGTAAAGTCCTAGTACCAAAATCCAACTTACTTTTTGAAAAAACTCCATTGTCTGTATATAATTTTAAATTTATTCCACATATATTTGTATAATAAATTTTTTTATTACTTTTTATTTCATCATTTGTAAAATAATGAGACATTTTAATTCCTCTTTTGTAATGTATTTATTTTTTGTTCTAATTTTAATTTTTTTTCTGATAATCTGTATGAATAATCAGGTGTATAAATTATGTCATCTTCTTCATTACATAATGACCTAAATAATTCATTACTTGTTAAAATTAGTTTTCTTTTTAAAATTGTTAATTTTATTTTTTTATATTGTTCAACCAAATTCATATATTACTCCCAAATATAGTTTTTTAAATGGTTAAAGCCCATACTAAAACTTTAGTACAGGCTACCCATATAAATTTTATTATTTTAATTCAACTGAAGCTCCAGCTTCTTCGAATTTAGCTTTAAGTTCATTAGCTTCATCAGTAGATACTTTTTCTTTAACAACTCCACCATTATCAGCGATATCTTTAGCTTCTTTTAATCCTAAGCCTGTGATATCTCTAACTAATTTGATAACAGCAATTTTATTTGCTCCAGCTGCTGTTAAAACTATATCAACAGAGCTTGGTCCTTCTTCTGCTGCTGTAGCGCCTGCTACAGGAGCAGCTACTGCTACTGCACTTGGATCTACTCCAAATTCCTCTTTCATTGCATCTACTAATTCGTTAACTTCTAATATTGTCATTTCTTTTATTGAATCAATAATTTCTTTTGTACTTAATTTTGCCATTTTATTTTCCTCCTTTATTTTTCTAAATTTTGTCTATGTAAATCTAGACAGATTGCAAAATTGCGAACTGAACTCATAAGTCCACCAGCTAACATTGTAAGTAATGTATCTCTTGATGGTATTGAAGCGAGTTTCTTAAGCATATTAATGTCTGTTACTTCCCCATCTACGATTCCCATCTTAAGTTCTAGTGCTGGATGATTTTTTGAAAATTCACTTAATGCTTTGATTGGAGCAACAGTGTCGCTACCAAATGCCATTGCTTTAGGTCCTTCAAGTTTTCCTAAATCAATATTTAGTGAATTTAATGCTCTAGTTGCTAAAGTATTTTTATATACTTTAAATTCTGAATTGCTTTCGCGTAATTTTCTTCTTAATTCATTTGTTTCTGTAACTGTTAATCCATGATATTCAAAAATTACAACTGTTGCAGATTCTTTTATTTTAGTGCTTATTTCATCTATTATAGATTGTTTTTTCTCAAGAATTTTTACGTTTGCCATTAGACACCTCCTAAACTTTCAAGTATCGTAATAAAAAGCCTTACGTAAACAGTAAGGCCTTAAAAAACATATTTAAGTCCTCGGTAGGAAATATTAAGCTTTTGGCTCCTACTGTCTACGGTACTAATTAAACTTCTCAAAACAAACACATTATAGCATATTATTTTTTAATTGTCAAAGCTATTTATATCAATTTTTATTCCAGGTCCCATTGTTGATGAAATAGCGATATTCTTTACATATGTTCCTTTAACTGTTGAAGGTTTTGCTTTCATTATTAATGAAACAAATGATTTGATGTTTTCTATTAAAGCTTTTTCATCAAAACTTACCTTTCCAACAATAACTTGTACATTACCATATGTATCAGTACGATATTCAATACGACCTTTTTTAACATCTTCTACTGCTTTTCTAGTATCTGTTGTAACTGTTCCTGTTTTAGGATTTGGCATTAATCCTTTTGGTCCTAAAACTCTACCAATTTTACCTAAAGCTGGCATCATATCTGGAGTTGCAATCATAACATCAAATTCAAACCAATTTTCTTTTGATATTTTTTCGATTAAATCTGTATCTCCAACATAATCAGCACCTGCTTCTTTAGCAGCAGTAGCATTATCTCCTTTAGCTAAAACTAATACTCTCTTAGTTTTACCTGTTCCATTTGGAAGAACTGTTGCTCCTCTTAATTGTTGATCTGCTTTTTTAGTGTCTAGGTTTAGACGAATAGCAAGTTCAACTGAAGAATCAAATTTTGTAAATGATGTTTCTTTTACTAATTTAACAGCTTCTTCTAATGTATAAGCTTTTGATTTTTCAACTTTTTTACTAGCTTCTACATATTTTTTACTTTTTTTCATATTTACCTCCTTATGTGGTTTAACACTTTATTTTTCTTTAAGCGTATTAGCGGTTTTTTCCTCCCACTTAGGAATTCCTAATTATTCAGAAATTTCAATTCCCATATTGCGTGCTGTACCTTCGATTTGCTTCATAGCATCTTCTATAGTATATGCATTTAAATCTGGTAATTTAATTTCGGCTATTTCTTTTAATTGTTCTTTTGTTATTGTTGCAACTGTTTCTTTTGAACCTTTAGAAGAACCTGATTTAACTTTAGCAGCTTTTTTAAGTAAGAATGCAGCTGGTGGAGTTTTAATTACAAAATCAAAAGTTCTATCTTCATAAACAGATATTTCTACAGGTAGAATATCTCCCATTTTATCTTTAGTTGCATCATTATATTTTGTACAAAATTCTTGTAAATTAATTCCTGCTGGTCCTAATACAGTTCCAACTGGTGGAGCTGGTGTTGCCTTACCTGCAGGTATTTGTAATTTTATTTTTTTAGTTACTTGCTTTGCCACGAAAAACACCTCCTATAAATTTTTTTTCGCGTGTGGTTATAATGATATACGCTTAATAAAAATCTCCCACTTGCTCTATATTTAACAAAATATAGCAATATGATGATAACATATTTTAAATATTTTGTAAATATTTATTTAATAAAATAATTGATTTAACTTTTTGAAATTTCATTGATTTCTAACTCAACAGTTGTTTCTTGACCAAATAAGTCTAATAAAACTTCTATTTTATTATTTGGAATATCAATATTTTTAATTTTTCCAAACATACCTGAAAAAGGTCCTTCATTAACTTTTACTGTATCATCAATGTTCAAATCATTTCCAATATCTATTCTACTCATTCCCATTGAATGTAATATTTTATCTACCTCTTGTGGAGTTAATGGAAAAGGTTTAGCTCCTTTTCCTGATGAACCTATAAATCCTGTTACTCCTGGTGTATTACGAACTACAAACCATGCTTCATCTGTCATTACCATTTCAACTAATATATAACCTGGAAACATTTTTTTTGTTTTTGTTTTTGAAACACCATCTTTTACTTCTATTTCTTTTTGTTCTGGAACAACTACTCTAAAAATATAGTCTTCCATTCCCATTGAGCTTGCACGCATTTCTAATTTTTCTTTTACTTTATTTTCATGTCCTGAATAAGTATTTACTACATACCATTCTTTTTCCATTAAATGAACACCATCCTTATTCCTGCAATTATAAGGTCTGTTGCTACAAAGAATAATCCAAGTATTATTATAAATACGATTGTAGCAATACTATATGTTACCATTTCTTTTTTTAATGGCCATCTTACTTTTTTTAGTTCACTTTTAACTTCTTTGAAAAAATGTTTTTTTGGTTTTGTTTCTTTTTTCTTTGTTGTTTTCTTTTTTGAAATATTCTTTTTAGATTTTTCTTTTGTTTTTGTGCTTTCTACTTTAGTTTTTGTTTTCTTTTCATCTGTTTTAGTATTTGTTTTTGTTTCTTCTAATTTAGTATTTTTTTCTTCTTTCTTTGACATAATGACTCCTTCTTTAAATAATATGTTTTTTTGCAAAATAAAAACACCTTCGTGCAATTAAATTGTAACACAAAGGTAATTTTATGTCAATTAAAATTAATATTATTATTCATTTTTTTCGGTTAATTTATCCATACCTTTTCCTATGGAAGAAACTAATGAATTGAATCTATCTAAATTATCAGTTAATTTCTGCTTTTTTGTTTCAAATTCTTTTATATCTTGCTCTAATTTTTTTCTAAGTGATTCTATTTGTTCTTTCTTCAATTTCAAAGAAAGTTCTATTGTTTCTAATTCACTTTTCTTAGTTTCTAATAATGATTGTTGTTTTTCTTTTTTTAATTTGAAATTAGCTTGTTGTTTTTTCTTTAATGTTTCAAATTCTTTTCTATCTTTGTCTAATTCATCTTGTTGTTTTGAAAGTTGTTCATATTCCATAGAAAGTTCATTTTTACTTTTTTCTATTATAGAATTCATATCATTTTTATATTGTTCTAATTCTTTATATTTTTGTTCTATTTCCAATTTAAAATTTTCTCTTGCTTTTTTAAGTATCATTTTGTCTCTTTCTATTTGTTGTTTTAAAAGCAAATTTTGTTTATATAAATCTTCTAGATTTTTAATATTGAAATTTGAATTTCTTAAAGCTTGTTCTAATTTATTATTTTCTTTTTCTAAATCAGATTTTTTTGTTAAATCTTTTTCACTTTCAATTTTTTCATTAGTATCAGATATTTGACTTTTATTCATTAATTATTCACTAGTTATTTTCTGGTAATTTTTCAAAGTTACTATTGAATTGAGATACTAATTGTTTAAATTTAGCGCAAGATTGAGCCAAATTTTCTTTTTCGAAAGCTATTTTCTTTTCTTCTGCTTCTTTTTGTTGAGCGAAATGTTCCTTAGCTGTTTCTAAATCTCTTCTTTCATTTTGAATTGTTTGAAGGCTTAATAATGTGTCTTTTTCTAATTGTGATTGTTCATTTGCAAGTTTTTCTTTTTCAAATGATAATTTTGATTCTTCTGTTTCTTTATATTTAATAAATTGTTCTTTATCTGCTTCTAATTTTTCACGTTCTATTTTTATTGCATCTTCTCTTAATTGTAATTCTCTATTTCTTACTTCTGTATCTGATTTTAATTCTTTTTCTTCACCATCTATACGCTCTTTTTGAATTTTCATGTATTCTTCAAATTGTTTTCTTTCTAATTCTAAGCTTTCTTTTTGTGAGTCTCTATATTTTTCAAAATCTGCTCTATCTTTTGATAAAGTTTCTTTTATTTGATTAATATTATCTTCATTTTCTTTTATTGATTTTTTCTTTTCAATAATTTCTGATATTAAATTATTTGCTCCTTCTACATCTTCATATAGACTATCAAAGTAAGCATCAAAATCACTACCACCCTCATCTGTATCCTCTTCTGCATCAAGTGATACAAAATCTGTAGTTTCTTCTGGTTCTAATGAAGTTACTTCTTCTGTTACTACTGGTGTTTCTTCTTCAAAATTTAAATCAGATTTAATAGTATTTTGAAATGCATTATTTTCATCAGATAAATTTAAAACAACATTATCATCTGTATGCCATTGTTCATCTGGTAATTTATCCATTTCCTTTGCTTCAAAAAAATCATCTGAATATTCGTTGCCTTCTAGTTCATTTACTACAGGATTTTCATTTTTGCCCATTTCTAGTGTCTCTACATTTTCATTCATTTTAGATTCCCCTTTACTAATCTTTTAGGCGTAATTGAACGCACTTGTTATTATAACAATATTATTATAGCAAAGTTTTTTTTAAAATAAAACATTTTTTTGAAAAAAAATAAAAGTTTTAATCCTTTTATTTTAACTTTCTTTAGAAATTACTGATTTTATTTTGTTTTTTATTCTTTGAATTGCATTATCTATTGTTTTAGGTTCTTTATCTAATATGTTAGCAATTTCTTTATAATTAAATCCACTTATTTTTAAATCAAATACTTGTTTTTCTAAGTCTGTAAGTATCATATGTGATTTTTCTATTATCTCGTTTTCTGTTTCATAAACTATCATCATTTCTTCTGGATTATAGCTATTATCTTCTATAAATCTTTCGAATACATCAGATTCATTTAATTTAACTTCAAAAGGTATTGAATCATTTAAGGCTTTATGTTTTAATCTTGTAGTACTTACTACTAAACTTATTATTTTTCTTTCTATGCATTTTTTTGCATATGTATAAAAACTTGCATCTTTATCTTGATTGTAGTTTTTAAGTGCGAGATTTAAGCCTAGCATTCCTTCTTGTATTAAATCATTTAATTCTAATCCTCTATTTTGGCAGTATTTATACATTTTATTCGATATATTTACTATTAATGGCTTATATTTTTCAAACAGTATTTCATTTGCTTCTTCGTTATTTTCTGAAATATAATTTAATAATTCATAATCATTATAATCATCATATTTCATTTTTTTGCCTTACCGTTTCATATATTATTATTCCTGCTGCAACTGAAGCATTTAAACTGTTTGTTTTTCCTATCATAGGTATGGATGCAATAAAATCACAATTTTCTTTTACTAATCTACTCATTCCTTCACCTTCATTACCAATTACTATAGCAGTTTTTCCTTTATAGTCTATTTGTGTATATGGTGTTCCTTCCATATCAGTTCCTACAATCCAATATCCTTTTTCTTTTAAATATTTTATTGTATTAACTAAATTTGTTACTCTTGCAATCTTAACATTTTCAATAGAACCTGTTGAAACTTTTATGACTGTTGAATTAACTTGTACATTTCTATCTTTTGGTATTATTATTCCATCTATCCCTGCTGCTTCACATGTTCTTATTATCGCACCAAAATTATGTGGGTCCATTATATGGTCTAAAATTACTATTGTACAATTTTCTTTATTTATAAACTCATCTATATCACAATACTTGTAATCATCTACAACTAGTATTATTCCTTGATGATTTTCATTAACTATTTTATCTAATTCATATTTTTCTAAGTACTCTATATCTATATTTTTAAGTTTATTTATTATTTCAATGTCATTAAAGTTTTTATATACATATGCTTTTTTTATATTTTTTTTATTATTTAATGTTTCTTTTACTACATTTTTACCATATATATACATATTAGTCCCCTTTCAATATATAATCCATTATTTCATTTATTCTTTCAATTTTGCTGTTTAGATATAAATAACCAATTACTGCTTCAAGTCCTGTTGAGTGTTTATATGTAACTATATCTGTATTTTTAGGATGCCTATTTCCTTTATGATTACGAGCTCTATTGATTATTGATTGTTCTTCTTCATCAAAGAAATTTTTTTCAATTAGCTGTTTTAAAAATTTTGCTTGTTCTTTCGCACTTACATATTTTATTGCTTCTTTTTGTAGTAATTCTACTTTTGATATGCCTATTTCAATTAAATATTTTCGTACATATATTTCGTATATTGCATCTCCTAAATAAGCTAATGATAAAACATTTAGTGTATTATAATCCATATTCTTCTATCCTGTCAAATGTAATTTTTTTAATTGTGCCGCTTTTTATATCGTTGATTATCATATATACTGCCTTTTCGTAGTCTATTTCTCCACCTTTTATTAAGCAACCTCTTATTTTTCCTATATGTTCTAAATTTACTATTATATCTTCATTTACTTCTGTTAATTTATATCTATTTTCAAGTATATTTGGATAATATTTATATAATGTATTTAATATATACTGCGCAACATCATATATAGGTAAAATTTCTTCTTTTATGGCTGTTAAACTCGCTAAATTATAAGCTACTTTTTGCTCATCTAATTTTGGCCATAATATACCTGGAGTATCTAATAATTCGACATCTTCGCTTATTCTTATCCAACTTAATTCTTTTGTAATACCTGGCTTATTTCCTGTGTTAACGACTTTTTTACCTACTAATCTATTTATAAGAGTTGATTTACCACTATTAGGTATTCCAACAACAAGTACTCTAGCTTTTCTAGGTATCATACCTTTTGAAATTCTTTTATCGTTTATTTCATTCATCGTTTGTTTTGTTAAATTTATTAATTGTTTCATATTTGTATTGTTTTCTAAATCTAAAAGAATTACCTTATATCCTAATTTTTCATAATATTTTACCCATTTATTAGTTTCTATTGTATCGCATAAATCTGATTTAGTCATTACTAAAATTTTTGGTTTATTTTTAATAAATGTGTCAATATCTTTAATTTTGGATGAATATGGAATTCTTGAATCTATTACTTCATATACTATATCAATCTTATCTATATTTTCTGTAATTAATCTTTTTGTTTTTGCCATATGACCTGGATACCAGTTGATACTCGTTTTTTGGAAACTTTTTTCTTCATTTGACATTTTAATCACTACCTTTTTCATTTAATAATTTAATTTTTTCTGCATTATTTAGAATATCCAATTGATATTTACATATTTCACTTAATATTTCAAATCTTTCTTCTTTTGATTTTCCTTCTTTAATTAACTCAGCATTATGTGATTCTAAATTAGATAAAACAGTTAATTCATTAATTGTTGCATAATCTCTTACATTTGAATTTTTAGCTAACTCTGGATTTAATTCTCTCCATTTTTTAGCAGTAGTATGAAATAATATTACATTAAGAATATCAGCTTCTTCTGCATATTTTAACCATTCTTTACTTTTATAAAAATCATTATCAGGTAAGATATAATTTTTAATTGCATCTGTATGAATTAAATAATTATTCTTTGTAAGTATTCTTTTTACATCCCATTCTCTATTTTGATTTTCTAACTCTTTTAATCTTTCAAATTCTTTTATTAAATATAATTTAAATACAGGACTTATTGCAGATGCAAATTCAAATGCTATGTCTTTATGTGCATATGTTCCACCATATTTACCACGTTTTGAATATATGCCAATAGCATTTGTTTTCTCACACCATTCAGTAACACTTAAAGTAAATGTATGAAGTCCAGCACTTTTTCTAAACCCGTCGAATTCGACGGAATTAAAATTTGGATTATAAATAGATTCCCATGTTCCTAAAAACTCTAGAGTAATTCTATTCCTTAACCAATTTCTAATCACATCATCAGCTTTTGATTTTCCTTCTTTAAATTTACCAAAATCAGAAATGCAAATATAATCATTATCATCTATATTTGTAACATTTATTTTAATATTTTGGACTTCTAAAATTTTATTAGACATATATTCACCTCCTAATTTCAATCAAACATATTTGGAATATAACATTTTTTTCAAAAATGTTATAGCATCTAAATTATATATTTTTGTTTTATATTTTTTCCATCAGAAGCAGTTACAGAGGAATCCTCGACAACTGAATTTTCATCAAGTTCATTATCCTTAAAAATATTTTTTAAGTGTAACGATATATTATCAGTGGAACAATCAAAAACTTTAGACATTCCTTTTGGGTAAGCCATAGAGTTTCATCTTTATAGATTGCATTAACAACTATATTACCATCTTTATTTTTATATATTAATAAATTATTTTGTTCTTCTAATTTTTTCATTTTTCTCATCTCCTTTACATATGTTCTTAAATGTCGTAATCACCTTTCTCATTCCTAATATAAATTACACTAAAATTACTATAATCTTACTAATTTTAGACATATAACTATTATTCAATAAAAATACGAAAGATTTAAATTGAATTATTCCCTTTATTTATAAGCACCTACCGGTGTTCTTAATTAAATCGTAATTAACCAGTTAATTCCTACTGATGTTAAACTTTTTTCTTGGTTATTTTTTGCATTATTTTTATTCATTTTTATCACTTCCATAAACTATTTAACTTCTTCAAGTTTTTCTTGTTCCTTATTTTCCAATTGTTTCTTTTCTCTTTCAAGTTCTTTTAAACTTTTTTTAGGTGTTGGCATTTCTTCAGGCATCATTCCTCCAATATCTTGAATAGCTTTTCGTACTTTTTTACCAACTTCGTAATGAACAGCCTTGGCATTATTTTCACCTTGTACATTATCTTTAATTAATCTTTGTTTCGTTTGATTTATTCTAAATAGATTTGCAATTAATTCATCTTCATTCATATTATCTAATATATCTTCTCTATAACGCAATTTCTTTCTTTTAAAAATATCATCTGCTGTTTCCCCATTATATAATCCCTTATATCCTGCATTATGAAATTCTGCCATATTTTTAACACCAGCAGACGAAGCAACTTTTTGAAGTGTATAATTACCTTGCCTAGTTAACTTTCTTTGATAAAACCTTTTTTCATCATCTGATAAAGATTCATATTCTTGCTCTGTAATTTCCTGCTTTCTTGTTTGAATAGCAAAGTAAGTTTGCCCTAAAGCAACAACTTTTTTACTTGGGTCAGCATTTTGCACTATAAGATAACATATGTATCTCGATAGTTTATAATCTTGTATGTTAACATTAGCATTATTGTTTCTCTTCGACAACTTGTTGACTTCAACAAGTTGTTCATCTACATTCAATCCTGAATTTTTACAAGCCACTTTTGCTTTATTTAAAACTTTCAAAAAGTTGCGCCAATCACTATATTCTAATGCCTTTGAAAGTTCCCTAGCATACCAATATTCATTTCCATATTCATCTAAATGTTTTATGCTTTCAAAAATACTATCAGTATATTGGTTATTTGTACCTTTATTCACTATTTTATTTTCTTTTTTATTCACCATAAAATCACTTCCTAACTAAGTTAATCTTACTTAATTTTTCTAATTCACTTAATGCTTTCGATTTTTTTATAGTTTCATTTTATATCTCAGTTAAATTATTATCCACAGCAACATAGTGAATTATTTTTATATTGCTTATATCCATAGCTTTTCTTATTTCATTTTCTATGTAGTGTAATTGTACACAATGAAAAGATTTGTCTACAGAAGCAAATACTATTTTATCAATATTTGTCCTACAAATCATTCCTATAATTTTAGTTATTACCATATTTATATGAGTTTCTTCTAAACAAACATCATAAATTATATCTGAATATTTAGTTAGTTCATTGTATGCTTTAGGTTGTATTTTTTCCAAGCAACTTCCTACAATTACCATTATATTTTGAGTATCATAAACATTGGTTTTCATTAAATCTTTTTTCATTTTATTTTTTTCCTTTCAATACATCATCTAAAGTTACATCTTCTAGCTTCATATTTTTGCATCTATTAAATTTTTCCTCTAATTTTTTGAAATTATATTTATCCTTCATTTGAAATTTTTTCCTTTTTTTCTTCTATTAATTTTTCATCTATATATTCATAATTTAAGCTATTACTTTGAGATATAGCTGATTTTTTAGTTTCTTTTTCATATAAATCTTTAGCACCTTTTGCAACTCCTCCACCACGCTTTGCAACATTTAAATTTTCTTTTAATCCTTTTGGATGTTCTTCTCTTGCAATATCCCTTGTTGCTATTTCACCAATATTTGTTAAAGCAATTTCAATGTCAGTCATATTATCTCTTAAAGACTCTTTTCTAAGACCTTTTAATTTTTTATATTCAGAAGCAGTCATATTAGACCAACCCTTATATATTTCGTTAGTTAAAAGAGCATATTCTAATGGTTTAGTAATTCCCCCTTCTTTCCATATATCAGTAAGCTTAAATCGATCTACAATACCATTTAACCTTGCCTTTATCCATTCATCATTATATCCTTTTTTACGATAATATTCTACTGCTCTATTAACTGCAATTTCAGGATCAAACAC
>CANRFG010000005.1 GCA_947629815.1 uncultured Bacilli bacterium | reverse complement strand
CGATAATATTCTACTGCTCTATTAACTGCAATTTCAGGATCAAACACCTCATCAATTCTTTCACTTCCTAAATTTGCAAGCCATAGTTTAAATGGTTCTGCTTTATTTGATGGAACTGATTCAATTAATCTTAAAATTCCCTTAGTATCTAATACATCGGTGTTATAGAATTTTCCATCTTTTGCTTTTAATTTCAGTTGACTACAAAATGTAGTCAACTCAGATCCTTCTTTTTTCAATCTTAGCTTTAATACAGACCAATATTTTCTAGCATCACTACTATCAGTTAATGCATTTATAACATCAACAACACTAAAGTAATATTCTTCTTTTTCATCATCCCAAATACTTCTTATTTCTTTACCATCAAAAAGATTTGAAATTGTTTCTAATTTATTATTCAAAATTAACACCTACTTTCTTGTTTTTATTAAGGGTTAAATGTCGTAATCACCTTTTCATTTCATCACATAAATTTAACGAAATTTAAAGCATTTTTCACGAAAACTTTTTATTTATAAAGATTTTACCGAAGGATCAAATAAATCATAATCAACCATATTAGTTTTATTTTCATTCACTTGGATAACTTATTTTTTTATAATTTTTTAGTACCAAAATTATAATCATTATATTTTTTTATTGCTCTTGGGAGTCCTGCTTCTGAAGCAAGACTTAGATAGTATTTTGATTTTTCTATGTCTCGTTCAGTGCCAACTCCATTATAATAGAAATTTGCACCTAGATCATATATTGCAGCAATATGTCCTTCATTAGCACATTCTTGTATTATATCAAAGGCTTTTTTATCATCTTTTCTTATATTTCCTAATCCATAATAATGATAAGCACCTGTCACAAATTTCGCATATAATCTTTCTTCCGGTGATAAATCTTGATTATTTATTATATTTAAAATCTTAGGATAAGCTTCTATTAATAGTTTAGTTCCTTTTTCTTTGTCAATTTTTAATACATCACCTAATCCTAAAATCAGAGAAATACCTAATGAATATTCACATAAAGGATAATTTAGATTCATACCTTCATTGTAATACTTTAACGCTTCTTTAAAATTTTTAGTAACTCCATTTTCTTCTAAATCATAACTTCTACCTAAAATATAACAAGCAAATCCGTTAAGATTCTTTTTAAGTTCTTCTAATTTAAATATAATAATTTCCATTTTATCACCTATAAAATTTATATTAATTAATAAACTTATATTTAAATTATAACATAAAAAAAGCAAGAATTATCATTATTAATATAAATTATACATTTAATTATTTTATTAATTCTTGAACTTTTTTTATTATATAATTTTTTGTTTCATCAAAGCTCATATTTAAAGAAATTGAAATTTCATTATATAAATATTTTTCTGCTTTTGTAAAATAATCATTATCTTTTTCACTTAATTTTTTATTGTTTATTTTTCTATCATTATTCCTTAAATAAGTTGTCTTAATGATTTTAATTAAATCTTCATGTGTACCATTATATAGTAAATCTTTATATGTTTTTTCAACATATTTATCATCTATATTTTTTAATGGCTCAATATTTGGAATATTATTTATTAATTTATTTGCTTCTTCCTTACTAATTATACTTCTTAAATAACCCATTCTATTTTCAACAGGAACATCAATAATTAATGATTCATCATCGATTGGAACTAAAATATAATAATCAATTCCATTCATTTTATTATTTCTTATTTCTTTTATTTTGCATACATCTTTTTTATACACAACATATTCATTTACTTTATACATTTTATCCTCCTATTTATTAATTTCTAACTTTTTGAATTGAATTTTTAATAATATTAGTCCTAAAATAAAAGCCAAAACATCTGATATTATCGCACTATATAACATTGTAACTACACTTTTAGATAAGTAAGCTATTATGGTTATCGATGGTACAAAGAAAATTACATCTCGCGATAAAGCAAGTATTGTTGATTTAAAACCTGCTCCCATTGATTGTAACAATATAGACATCGATTTAATTAAACAAGTTAGTATAATTCCACCTAAAAATATATTTAAACAATATCTTGCATATTCTAAATATTCAATAGAATTCCCACTACCAAAAATATTAATAATAAAAGTTGGAAAAAATTCAAATATTACAAATGCTATAGAACCTATAATTAAGTTAATTATCAAAATACATTTAATGGTTTCTTTAACTCTTTTTATATTTCCAGCACCCATATTATATCCAATTATTGGCATACCCCCTAATGATACTCCAATAATTATTGAAATAACTATTCCAAATACTTTCATACATATACCAATAACTGCAAGTGGTGTTACAACACCATAAGGTATATTTGTTGAAGATATTGTTATATATCCATATTTAACTACTAAGTTATTTGCAACTGATATTATAATTACTATAGCAATTTGTGTAATTAAAGATGGTAACCCTAGTGATATTATTTTTTTTATTATTGTTTTATCTAATTTTATTGATTGCTTATCAATTTTAAATAATTTTGATTTTCTTAAATATAAAATACTTACTATAAAAGTTAAAATTTGTCCAATTATAGTTGCTAATGCTGCACCTTTAACATTCATTTTAAACACAAATATAAATATTGGGTCTAAAATTATATTTGATATTGCCCCTATAATAGTTGCAAACATAGCATATTTAGGATTTCCATCACTTCTAATAGATGCATTTAAACCTTGACCTATAATATAAAAAGGTAATCCATAACAAATTATTGTCAAATAATCTTTTGCATAATTATAGCATTCTACTTCATTTGGATTTGCACCAAATATATTTAATATTTGTTTGTTAAAAATAAATCCAACAATAGTTAATAAGATAGATACTATAATTAAAAGTATAACTCCATTACCTATTGATTTATTTATTTTTTCTTTTTCTTTTGCTCCTAACAATAAATTAAATAGTGCAGATGCCCCATCCCCAATTAATAATGCAAAAGCAAGCGCTATCACGGTAAATGGATAAACAATATTTGTTGCTGCATTTCCAAATGGACCTGCCTCACTCCAACCTATAAATATTTGGTCAACTATATTATATAGTGCTGCAACAATCATGCTAATAACGCATGGTATTGCAAATTTTTTAATTAATTTAGAAATCTTTTCATGTTCTAAATCTATGTTTTTCATAAATACCTCCATCATTATTTTTGAAAATAAAAATACGCAAGTCCTTATACAATTGGACTTACGCATTTTTGCTACTCATTGATTATAATTGACTCAGTATATTTGTTTCAAACAATATAATTATAACACTTTTTTTATTTTTTTGTAAGTTATAATTTTTAAATTGTTAATTTAAAAGATTGTCAGTAATAACTAACAATCTTTAATTGCTTGGAATAGTAAATGGATTTACTACTTGTTTATTAGTTGAATTATAAACATCTCCTATAAAATCATTTGTTCCATTTTTTAGTTCGAAATATAATTCTTTTCTAACAGCTGAACTATTAGTTAATTCTTTTGCTTTACTATTAATAACATATGAATTTCGTTTATCAATCATTTCTTTTGTATCTCTTGGATATAATTTTAATGCTTCATCTTGTGCTTTTTTAACTGCTTCTGCATCTTTTTTTAATGCATCATAGAATTTGTTAAAGTATTCATTAACATTAATTACTTGAATATTTGTTAAATTCTGTTCTACTTTATCAAATCTACCTAATCTATATTTTTCAAAAGTCATATCTGATTGATTAGTAATTTTTTGTAAAGCCATTAAATCAGTTTTATAGTCTACTTCATACATACCAGGTATAGTATTTCTTACTTGATATACATTCTTTTTTATTGAATTAATATTACTATAATATTCAATATAACCATCATCATATCCAGCATATCCTAACATTTCATAAGCCCACCATTTTATACTATATGAATCTGGTCTACCTAAATCATTGTGAGGTTGATACCAGCGTACTTTTAGTATATTTTCTCCACCATATCGATTAGTAGTTAGTGTCGTATAAATTACGCCAGGATACATAACTAAATGATTAGTATATAAATCTTTCATAGAACTTAAGTTCATTTTTTCGAATTCTTCAGTTGAAATTTCTTGATATACTGTATGTTGTCGTTTTAAATATTCTTCACCTTCATGTAATTCTTCTGTTTCTCTTGGATAAGAAACTTGAACTGCAAGTTTAGATTGTTCTTCAGGTGTTAATTTTAAGAAAGCCTGACCTTCTAAATAGTCCATAATATATACTGTATCAAATAGTTTATTATAAAAATCATAAATTTCTTCTTTACTATCTATTCTACTTGGTTCAAGATTAGCTGCTATATTATCTTTATCTTGAAAATGCATTGATATATTCATTACAATATCATGGTCATTAAATATTTGATTTAAATTTCCATCAGCATAATCTTCTCCACCTGCATCAAATCTTCTTCCATTATCTTTTAAGAATAATCTAGCATCCATGTTATGAGCAGTTTCATGTGACCAAGTATGATAAGTCCATTCTCCATCTAATACTCCTTCTGCACGCCATATTATATAAGCACCATTTGCTGTTGCTGCATTACCATCTGGATATGCCCATTGACCAATTACTTCATTGAAGTTTTTATGGAATGGTTCTTGTGTTGAATAAGGACTTTGGAAAGTTAAAACACCATTTTCATAAGCAAATCTTTTATCTATTTGAATTGTATGGATATTGTTAAATATATCTTTATCTTCAATTATTGAAGCAGCAGTTGTATAATATTCTTTCATTCTTGCTGTATATGTTTTTACTTTTTCTAAAAATACTGCTCTATCAGATTCGTTATATGGGTCATTCATGTAAGTTCTTTGCGCTCCAATTACAAATTGAGTAGGAGTTGATATTATGTAAGCGGCATTTTCTGGTAAAGTTATAATTGGTAAAGCATAATTAAACCAATTTACTTTTGTATTTTTATCTTGTGTTTTTATATGTTCCCATAACCTGTATTCAATATCAGGGCGATTATCGACATTTAATTCTATTAAATATCCTTTAAATTGACTTGCATACCAATCTGCAGGGTCTTCATTACTTAATACTTGAACTAAGTATTCCAATAATTCAGGAATGGTTGTATATCCTGTATATTTACTTAATAAATCTCTATATGCATCATTAGTTTTATTAGTTGCAAAACTATCTTTATTATTTAAATACATTTCCGCAATAGAGTAAGGTGTCATCGAATCACTAAATCCCTGTGAATTAAATAGCATAAAATCATATAACTTAATACCATCTATTTCTACATCATAGAAGCGTCTAAAGTAATTATATACATATAACATTTTTTCTAGTTTTTTGTCACTTTTAATTTCTCTTTCTAAATAATCACTAATTGCTTCATTTGAACTTGTAACTGCATAATTACTATTAGATAAATATTTTAAAACAAATTGTTTTAATTCTTTTTTTGTAACATCATTATAAAATTCACTATATATTCTACTATCTGTAGAAGTAGTTAATTTATCTAAGTTATCTTCATAAGTTAAATCAGTTAAATAATTAGTTAAATTATTTACTAATTGTGAATTACTATCTAATACATAATGATTATAAGTATAATCAATCATTAAATCGCTGATTCGATAACTTGCAATCATATCATATGTTTTATCATAGCGTACATCATATTCTTCAGTTTCGTTGTTGTTAAATACTATTTTTATTTTTTTGATTTTTGTTTGATTTTCAGTAGTTAAATAAGTTACAACATTTCCATTTTCATCTATTGGAATTATATGTTTAATTTCTTGTTTTGATAAAAGTGTATTATCTGAAATGTTTTTAGCGCTACTTACTATTTTACTACTATCATAGTAAGGCATTAATAACATTAAGTTGTTGTATAATAATTCTTTACTTTCATCGTAGTCATTTCCAACTTCTTCAACATTAATTTTTGTTACTTTTTCAAAATTAAATATTGGTAAATTATCATAAGATATATTACTTAATTTCCAAATATCATTATCAAATTTTAAATCTTCTTTAAATAATTTCTCATTTACATCATTAATCTCTACTTTTGTTAATGATGGATGTTCACTACCTGATTTACCATTATTTACAAAATAATTATTTTCTGATTTTTCTAAGTTTCCAGAGAATGAGTAATAAAAACCATTACTTAAACTAATTGAGTTTTTAATAGTTAAATTACCACGATATGAACCTGCAAATGCACTTGTAGTATTATATCCATTACCTGTCAATGTTACTTTTGCATAACTATTTGTAATAACAGAACCACCAAAACCATCACCTACAAGACCACCAATGAAATTATATCCACCATTTATTTTTCCACTAGCATAGCAATTTTTAATTGTTGAATTGTTAAGTTTACCAACTAAGGCTCCATTTTGTTGCGCTAAATAATTAAGATTGAAATTAACATTAGTAACTCGACAATTTTCAATAATAGTATTATTAGCATCACCTATCAATCCACCTGTTGCTGTTGTTGAATTGCTTTTTGATACAGCATTTACTAATATGTTTTTAATATTTGCCCCATATGTAGTATTTGCTAATGTTCCCTTTGTACCTTCACCTGAAGGTAAAGTAACATTTTCAATTTTTAAATTTTCAACAGTACCTCTAACTATTTTAAATAAAGGTCTATCTAAATTTTTAATTGTATGTCCATTACCATCAAATATACCTTCAAATTCTACATCAAAATATGTATTAGTGTTTACTTTTATTTCTGACATATCATAATCACGAGTTAAAATTACATGTGAAGAAGGATTTTTAGTAATTCTTTCTATAAGTTGTTCCATTGTTTCTGGTCGTGCTTCATTTATAACTTTACCATCTTTTATTTGACCAAAGTCAATTCTTAAGTCTTGTTTTTCTTTTGAATTTTGTTTAACTGTATATTCATAGTCTAGTATAAGAATCAAACGATTATTTTCATTTAATATTTTAGTTATTTTTCCATGTATAGATGGCATATTAGTCATAGAAATTTTTACAAAATAATTATCTAAATTATCTTGTAAATCTTTAATATCAACTTCTTCAACTGCTGTTGTTTTATTTTCTTCTTCTTTATATAAAGTTACATCTATAATATCTTTTATTTCTATATAATTTTTATCTATTGATACGACTTCATCTAAAAGTTTCATATTTTCATAATAATTATCATTTTTTCTTGAAATATCTCTATCATAAGTAGCTGAAACATCAATATAGTATCTTAATAAATTATCTGCTCTATTAAATTCAATTTCATTGTTGTAAGGTAAACTATATAATAATTGACCTTTTTCATTGTAAATATTTACATTTACATAATCTTTAGCGTCTCCAATAATTGATTTGTCATCATCTTTTAAAGAAAGGTTTAATTTAATTTTATCATCATTTATTTCATATTTAAAATCATATACACTAACTATATCTTTTAGTACTTCAATCTTTATTGAAGCAGGTGTATTTAAAGTTATTTTTTTACCATTATTTAATATGATTTCTTCTATTTTTATTTCCTTAATTCCTGATGTTAAATAACCTAGGATAGTTGTCGTATAACCATCATTAGTTTTTAAAACATTATACTCATTACCTTCTATTATTATTTTATCTACTTCAAAATCTATATCAGGTTTAACAACATTAAAGTTTAGTTTGATTTGTTCGTTTTTTTCAAAATAATTTTTATTTTCTGATAAAGTTGATAAATCAATAATATTTATTTTGTCATATTTATCATTACTATAAAGTCCATAAGAAACTTCATAAATTTTTTCATTCTTATAACTATTTAAATTTGTATCTTCATCTAATGTATTAGTATCTAAATCAAAATCAGAAGTAAATAGTAAATTAAATTGTTTATCTTTAGTAATATTTGTAAATGTTACTAAATTATCTTTAAGTGTTATATCTTTAACTTGACCATCTAATGAAACACTACCTCTTTCAAATCCACCTTTATCATCTATAACTTTGAATTTAAATGTAACATTACCATTATCATAATCTTCATCAACAATTTCTAAATCTTCAATTGAAGGTTTATCTTTTAAAACATCAATTTGAGTTGTATAAGGCTCTATTGTAAAAAATGCTTGACTAACACCTTGATAACTTTCTGATGCCAATTTAACTCTATCAACTCTTAAGTCTACAATACCTGATGAACTAGGTACAGTAAAACTTATTGTTGTAGTTGCGATTCCATTTTTATCTACTGTATTAGAGCCACCATCAAAATTTATTCCATTTATTGTAACACCAGCAAATCTGTTGTATTTATTAATAATATTTTCACTTAATGAAATTGTATATCTTATTTGATATTTTTGTTGATTTTTTGTTGGATATGGATTTGTTTTATTGTTATTTAAACCTACTTCTACTTTTGTAATAACTACATCACTTTGTGTAAGTACACCTTTTTCTCCAAGATTAACATCAGTATAATTATGTCTATCAGTACCTAAATTATAGTTAGCTAAAAATTTAACTCTATATCCTCCTGAGATATTTCCTGAATAAGAAAGTATTTGTTTATTTCCTGCTTCTACACTATCCATATTTGCAACAACATTATTGTTAGTATCTACTAAATAAAGATTTAAACTATTTAATGTTTTATCATTATCGATAACTTTATAATTAACAATTATTTCTTCTTCATCTTTGTTAACATCTAGTGTTATATTTTCAACAGTTGGTGCTTTTTTAAGTACAGTATAACTTAATGTATTTGATTTATAATCAATATCTCTTTCAAATACTTTGTAGTTATTCATTTCTACTTTATCTATATCAATATGATATTTACCATAATTATCAGTATTTATATTATCTAAAACAACTATATACTTATTTTTTTCATATTTTGGTGAAACCTTATATTTTACTCCATCGATTTCTATATATTCAACTGTATATCCTTTACTATTTGTACTTTCAAAAGTAATAGTTGGTTTTTCTCCTTTTTCTATTGCATCACTTATGTTAATGTTTGTTATTTTGAAGTTATAGTTAGTATCAATTGATAAGATATGACTATAAATAGCTTTATTTTCTACTCTATTCATTTGACCTGTTATATTTGTAAATTCGTTTGTATCAAGGTCATATGTTACAAAAATCATTACTGTATATTTTTCACCTATTTTAAAATCATACTTTATATTATTGTCATTACTTATTTTTTTATTAACTACTTCTACTCCATTTTTATCTTCAATTATAATGTTTCCTTCGATAAAAGATTTTTCTTTATCTTCTAATTTAAATGTTAAAGTTTTTTCTTTATCATCGAAATTGAACATATCTACATAAGGTTCATCTTTTAATATTTCCCTTTTTATTTCTAATTTAGTGTCTACTTCTTTGTTATTAACTAATTTTACTTTTGAAATTTTAAATATATGTACACCTGATGTTGATGGTGTATTTAAAGTAACACTATAAACATTGTTATAAACAACAGGATAATATTTACCATCTATATTAACTTCTTTTATTTTTTCATTATTTGTAACATTAGCTTCAAATTCTAGAGTTATATTTCCTTTATTTACATAAAATTCTTGTTCTTTTTCTTTTAAACTTACTTCATATTTGATATCTTCTGTAACATGTTGTGTACTACTTGAAACATCATCAAGGTCTACTTTTCCATCATTATTTACATCATAATCAAATTTATCTTTATTTGAATGATTGGAGTTACTGTTATTTGAATTTTGATTTGTTGAATCAGAAGAAGATTTTGTTCCTTCTATATCTATAAGGTATTTCATAATTTCTTTTGCATCTTCGTAGTTTTCCTTGCCATCATTGTTTACATCTTTTTTATTATTATTTACAATGAATAATGATATTAGCGCAACTAAAAACAATACAGCTAGGCTAGTTAAAATAACAAAAGGTTTATTTTTGTTTTCTTTTTTATTTATTATTGCACATATAATTAATAATAGTATAACTATTGAAAGGCAAATCATTATAGGCATTGTTGAAAATGATTTTATTTTTTCTTCTTTTATATCAGCATGTTCAACTTCTTTTTCTGGATTATTTTGTATTACTTCATCTTTAGTAGCATCGCGAGTTACTAAAACTTTTGTTGATGTTTCTTCAAAACTTATTGTATTATCTCCATCTGATGATGAAATATTAGTTAATGAAATTGAAGTATTTCCAACATTTGCATTTTCTTTTACTTTTAAAGTAACTCTAAATAATTCTTCTTTAATTTCTCCTGACTTATTTATAATTCCAAATTTATTATTGTTTGTATTATAAACTACATCTATTGCATCATCTAATAAATTAAAGTCTGTATAATCTATTTGTTCAAAAACTGATGAATCATAGCTTAATACAGCAGTTAATGCATAAAGTTTTGTATCAGTAGGTAATTTAGCGATTACAGTTACATTTTCTCCTACTTCTAAATCAGTTTTATCTAATTCTAAAGTTATTTTTTCTTTAGCAAAAACATTTATTGGTAATAAAATAATTGTTAATAATATTAAAAAAAATTTCATACGATTTATTCTCATAACTACACCCCATCTATAAAATAAAATATATATAAATTATTATATATATTCTATACTATCATTTTTATGTTTTCAATTATTTTATTCAATTTTATACATAATTTTACATATTAAAGATATTTTTTATTAATTTTTAACTATTTTATATATTTTTTGCTTTGTATTTTTTTCTATTTCTTGTTTCATTTTAATAAGTTTTTCTGTTTCTTCTAATGTTTTTTTTATTTGTGTTTCAATGTTAGTTAAACTTTCTAATGCGACTTTATATTCTTGTGTTTTTGAATACATGTGATTTTTTATTGTAAACTCTGTTTTTAATAAGTCTATTTGTTCTAGGGAATCTATACAAATATCATATGTAGAGTTAATGACATCACTTTCTTTTTCTATCTCTGTTAGATATTTTGGAACTATAATTTTTGCGTTGTTTTTTAAGTTTATTTCATTTCTCATAGTTTTAATTGAATTATTTAAAAGGATTGTACTTACTAAAGTACCAAATAATTTATTTTGAAATAAAGAAATAGGTAAAAAACTAAGTATCATTTTAAATGTATTATTTAAAAACATGGAAAAATAATTTATTTTTAATTTATCATTTATTTTCCCTTTATATTTTTTTAATACCTCCATTTCTTTATCAATGAATTTTTTTTGATTTTTTAATTGTTTAGATATAATATCAATACCTCTTTTTACATCTTCTTTATCTATTTGTTCTTGTATTTTTTCTTGTTTTATTTTTTCTTGGTTTTTCTCTTTATTAATTTTTAAATTATTTTGAACTTCATTTTGATTTTTTACATTTTTATTATTTTTCATTTGTTGTTGAGATAAAAGTATATTGTCATTTCCTTTTTTTGTTATTTTTACACATGTATCAATTTTATTATTATGTAATTTTATTTTGTCATTTAAAATTTTATTAGAATATATTCCTATTTTTTTATTTATTATTTTTAAATTGTTTTGTTTTATATTGTTGTCTTCTTTTTTAATTAAATTTTTGTTGGTATTATTTAAAATATTATAATTGGTTATTTTATTATATGTACTTTTATTTTCTTTTGACTTTACATTATTATCAAATTTTATAGTTTTATTTATATAAGTTATTTTATTTTTTTTATAAAGTATATCTTTGGAATAAGATTTAACATAATTAAGTTTTATTTTTTTATTATATATTGATTCAAATTTATTTTCTTTTGTATTATATTTGATATTTTCACTTTTTACTTTTTTTAATTCTTGTTTTTTATTTGCTATATTTTCAAAAAATCCAAATATAAAACCAATTAACACCATTAGAAATGTTTTTATTTTAGATTTCTTTTTATGTTTAATTATGATTACTTGTTTTTTGGTTTCTAGTTTTAATTTTTTTTTCTTATTCCTTAGTACATTATTTTTATATATTTTTAGTCTATTTGATAAAGAACCTATTTCACCATTCATATTATTTTACAAATCCTATTTGATTTAATGGAAATATTCTTAAAACACCAACACCTTTTATATCTTTTTTTGATATAAGACCAATTACTCTACTATCCTCAGAAAGTATTCTATTATCTCCCATTACAAAATAATAACCTTCTGGGATTTTATCATAACCTAAGTCATCTAAATAAAAATTATCAGTTTCAACTTTCAAATCAACATCATCTATTTTTTCATTGTTTATATATAAAATACCATTAACATATTTTATATGTTCATTAGGTAGTCCAATTACTCTTTTAATCAATTTTTTATCGCCATATTGAAATACTACAATATCAAATCTTTTAATATTTTTATTAAATTTATTAAGTAAAACTATATCATTATCTTTTAAAGTTGGATACATTGAATTACCACTTACCCTAACAGGCTCTACTATGAAACATCTAATAATTATAACTACTATTATTATAATTAAATATGGTATTAATTCTTTTATAATTTTCATAAAATCCTCCTTTTATATGAAAAATAAGGCAATAATGCCCTATTAGTTTCTTTCTTTTATTCTTGGTTGTTTTGCTGAATTTCTTAAATATGCTCCTGGTTTAGCGCGTCTAACTTTTCCTTTTCTAATTACTGTTACAGAAGCAATTTTTGGTGAGTTAATAGGGAATGTTCTTTCAACACCTATACCACCTGATAACTTTCTAACAATAAAGTTTTTTGAAACTCCACTTCCTTTAATAGCGATTACTAAACCTTCAAAAGCTTGAATTCTTTCACGATTACCTTCAATTATTTTTACATCTACTTTTACTGTATCTCCAACACGAAATTCTGGAATATCAGTTCTAATTTGACTTTTAGTAACTTTTTCAACTAAATTCATAAATACGCCTCCTTTTTTTTTACAGCGATCATAAGTAATTATAAATCTCAGCGGATCACATGAAAAATTTTATCATACATTTTAAATATATGCAAGTGTTTTTTATTTATCTTGTTCTTCTTGTTTCTTTTTCACTTTCATAATCATCTATATAAATTATTTTTTGTTTTAATTCTCTTTCTAAAAAATCTAGTTTTTTAAGTAAAAGTGATATGTATTTTTCATCTAAATATTTTCTATATTTATTTATTATAATGCTTCTATATTTTGAAAGTTCATTAAGTGCTTTTGTTACATCATCTGGGTCTGTATCTTCATCTTCTAGAACAGAAATCATTAATTTAACAAACAAATCTAATCTTCTTTTTATTTTTCTTTTTAAAACTCTTTCTATAAAGTTTTGATTTAATATTACCATGGAATTAACTTTAATTCCTGGATAATTTATTCTATTTAAAGGTTTTATATTAAAACCAATATTTTCATAATTAATTAAAATAATATTTCCTTCCTTTTTATCCTTGCATATAATATATCCCTTTTTCATATGATTCATCTCTTTTCTATTAAGTCAGGTCTTCTTTGTTTTGTTTTTTCTATTTGGCGTTCATATCTCCATTTTTTTATATTTTCATGATGTCCTGATAATAATACATCTGGTACTTTCATTCCTCTAAAATCAACAGGTTTTGTATAAACAGGATAATCTAATAAATTATCACTAAAGGAATCATTTTCATGAGATTCTTTTTCTATAACACCATCTATTAATCTTGTTACACTATCTATTATTGCCATTGAAGGAATTTCACCACCGGTTAAAACATAATCACCTATGCTTATTTCTTCATTTGCAAGTGTTCTAATTCTTTCGTCAAATCCTTCATAATGACCACATATAATTATTATATGTTTCTTTGTTGTTAATTCATATGCTTTTTTTTGGCTATATGTATTTCCTTGTGGAGTCATAAGTATAATATAACTATCGTCTGTTTTTAATTTATCTACTGCATCAAAAATTGGTTGTGGCATTAAAACCATACCTTTTCCTCCACCAAAACCATAATCATCTACTTTTTTATGTGGGTCTAAAGTATAATCTCTAATGTTATGAATATTTATTTTTACAAGTTCTTTTTCTAGCGCTCTTTTTATTATTGACTCAGATAAAAAGCCTTCAAACATTTTTGGAAATAATGTTAAAACATCAATCTTCATTTATAAGACCTTCTATTTCATTTATATATATTTTTTTGTTTTCTAAATCAATTTTTTGTATAAATTGACTTATATTAGGTACTAAATATTTTTTATCCTCATCTTTTATTTCCAATATTTCATGTGCTTTTGTTGTTAATATATTTGTAACAGTTCCAATTTTTTTATCTTTTGAATATACAGTAAGTCCTAAAATATCCTCATTAAAATATCCATCTACTTTTATATCATTTTTGTTTATGTAAACATCTTCTCCTTTATATTTTAAAACTTCGTTTATATCATTTATATTATAAAATAAAACCATGTCATATATTTTATGTTTTCTATAGTTTTTAATAATTAATTCTTCTTTTTGTTTTCCAACATATAGTTTAAAGTCTTTTAAAAATATCTTTTCTTTATATTTAAAGTCAGAGATTATTCTTAATTCGCCTTTAATTCCATGTGTATTAACTATTTTACCAACATATATATATTCCATGATTTCACCTACTTAACTCATATAATATTATACTCGTCGCTACCGCAACATTTAGGCTTTCGCAATTTTCATTCATATTTATATAAATATACTCATCACTTAAATCTATTAATGATTTACTAACCCCTTTTCCTTCATTACCAACTATTATAGCAAATTTTTCTCCTTTTTCAACATTTTTTATATCATTTCCACCATTTACTCTTGTGGTCATTATTTTGTATTTTTTTTCTTTTAAATTTGGAATAAATTCTGTTAAATCTCTTGTTATTATGTTTGTATTAAAAATCATACCTTGTGTTGCTCGCAAAACTTTATAATTATATAAATCAACTGTGTTTTTGCTTAAAACAATCGTATCTATATTAAATGCAACAGCGCTTCTTATTATTGTTCCTAGATTTCCTGGGTCTTGTATATCATCTAAGACTAAAATTTTGTTTCCTATCTCTTTTTCTTTTATTTTTTTACATATTCCAATAATTTTATTTGGAGTATCAAGGTTACTTATATATTTTAAAACATTTGAAGTTGCATAATTTTTTTCTACATTTACATCTAAATCTATGTTTTCTTCTAGTAATACTTCTACTAATACATTATTTTTATAGGCTTCCATAACTAAATGTTTTCCTTCTACAATAAACAAGTTATTTTTTTCTCTATATTTTTTATCGTATAGTTTTTTTATTTCTTTTATTTTTTTATTTTGTGTAGAATTATATAACATTTAAAATCACCAATATTATTTTAACATTTAATTGAATAAAAAAATATATAATTTTAAAAAAAAAGAACAATTTTTTATTGTTCTTACTTAATTTATTTTTTTAATTGAGCTGCAACTTCTTCTGCAAAATTTTCTTCTCTTTTTTCCATTCCTTCTCCAACTTCGTAACGAACCATATTAACGATTGTTCCTCCATTGTTTTGAACGAATTTTGAAACAGTTTCTTTATTTTCAGCTTTTACATATATTTGATTTTCTAAACATACTTCTTCATAATATTTGTTTACTTTTCCAACTAATATGTTATCTATTCTATCTTCTGGTTTTCCTTCATTAATTAATTGTTCTCTCATAATTGATTTTTCTTTTTCAAGAACATCAGCAGGTACTTCGCTACTTCTTACATATAATGGTCTCATAGCTGCTGCATGCATAGCAACATCTTTCGCAACATCTTCATTTGAACCTTGTAGAAGTGTTAAAACAGCGATTTTACCTCCCATATGTATATAAGAACCAAAATATTCATCTTGTTTCTTTTCTAATTTTTCAAATCTTCTTAAACTTAATTTTTCTCCAATAGTAGCTGTTTTACTTATTATTAATTCATTTATTGTTCCATTATTTGTTTTAAGTTCTAAAGCCTCTTCTACTGTTTTTGCATTACTTGATATTATTGTTTCCATTATTGTATCAACAAGTGATTTGAATTCTTCGTTTTTTGCAACGAAATCTGTTTCTGAATTCATTTCAACTATTACAGCTGAATTGTCTTTTATTAAAATTGCTGCTGTTCCTTCTGCTGCAATTCTATCTGATTTTTTAGCAGCTTTTGCAATACCCTTTTCTCTTAAATAATCCATTGCAGCGTCTATATCACCATTACTAGCTTCTAGTGCTTTTTTGCAATCAAGCATTCCTGCTCCACTTTTTTCTCTTAATTCTTTTACTAAACTTGCAGTTATCATATATTCCACCCTTTCTTTTATTTAAAAAGATGATTATAAAATCATCTTAAAGTTTATTTTAAAGCATCGATTAATTCGGCTTTTTTCATTGTAGAATAACCTTTAATGTCTTTTGATTTTGCCATTTCACGAAGTTCAGATACTGTTAATTTTGATAAATCAGTTTTTGATTTAACGGCTTTTTCTTTTTTAACAGGTTCTTTTTCTTCTTTAGGTTCTTCTGTTTCTTCTTTTTCTACTTTGTTAAATGATTTTTTTTCAAATGGTTTTTTATCGTTTTTTTGCTTATGTTCATCGAATCTTTTTTGTCTATCTTCTTTTTTCTTTACTGAATCAACAGCTTTTTGCATAATTTCTGTTGGATTAATATTTTTTTGTGAATCAGCTGATACATAGTCTACTAATTTACCACCATTAGCTTCTACTATTGCATTTGCCATAACACCAATAATTAGTTTAACAGCACGAATAGCATCATCATTTCCTGGTATTACATAATCTACCATATCAGGGTCACAATTAGTATCTACTATACCAAATACAGGAATATTTAATATTCTTGCTTCTTTTATAGCGATTTCTTCTTTTGAAGGGTCAACTATAAATAAGGCACTTGGTAATTTAACCATATCTCTAATTCCACATAGAACTTTATTTAATTTGTCGTATTCTTTTCTTAATTTGATTACTTCTTTTTTAGGTAATACATCAAATGTTCCATCTGCTTCCATTTTTTCGATGTCTTCTAATCTTTTAACTCTTTTTCTTATAGTTCTAAAATTAGTTAAAGTTCCACCTAACCATCTTTCATTAACATAGTAAGATTCACTTCTTAAAGCTTCTTCTTTTGTAGCTTCACTAGCTTGTTTTCTAGTTCCTACAAATAAAACCTTTCCACCATTTTCTGCAATTGTTTTTAATGCAGCATAAGCTTCTTCAATTTTTTTAGCTGTTTTTTGTAAGTCTATGATATATATATCATCTCTTGATGTAAAAATATATTCTTTCATTTTTGGATTCCATCTTTTTGTTTGATGTCCAAAATGAACTCCAGCTTCTAATAAATAATTCATTGACACAACTGTCATATTTTTCCTCCTTTTGTTATTATCCTCCGAACATTTCTAATTTTACACCACCTAAAAGGCACTAGACATAAAAATCCATGTTCGTGTGTATTAAAAAAGCCAAAAACATTATATCATAATTATATGTTTTTTCAAGTGTTTTGTTATAATTTTTTTTATTTGAATCACTTTTTGATTATAAAAAACAAAATATTATGTAATTATAATGTTCTTAATACTTTATTCTAAAAATATATATAAAATACCTAAGGAACTATTTTATTAACTTAATAATTCTTTTCATCAACATGTTCATAATTTAATGTATTATCTTTAACAACTACACTATCACCTATTTTATGTTCCAAATCTTTTCTTAAATTATAAGAATTTTAATTTTTACACTTTCTAATAATTTATTAGATTATAAGTTTCTAATAAATTTTCATTATTTCATAATAAAAAGGTTAATTTATGGAATAAAACATTTCATCCATTTTCTTAACCTTTTTTCAAACTATTTTTTACTAACAAATATTTTTATAAAATTTTTTATTTATTTAATTTTTCTCTTACTATAGAATTTACTAAACCTAAATCTGCTTTTCCTTTTAAGATTGAAGTTAATTTTCCCATTACTTTTCCCATATCAGAAATAGATGTAGGTTTTAATTCATCTACTACTTTATCTATTTCTTTTTTTACTTCTTCTTCACTTAATTGTTCTGGCATATATTTATTAAGTATTTCTATTTCTTTTGCTGTTTTATCTATTAAATCTTGTCTATTTCCTTTTTCAAATTCTTTAATAGATTCCTTTCTTGTTTTTATTTCTCTTGCAATAATTGTAATTACTTCGTCATCATTAAGTTCATGCTTTACTTTTATTTCTTCCATTTGGATAGAACCTTTAACCATTCTTATTACATTTAATAAATCTTTATTTTGATTTTTCATTGCATTTTTTAAATCTATTAATATTTTTTCTTTCATATTTCACCTTTCTTTGAAAAAAAGAACCTTACTAGGTTGGTTCTAATTATACATTCTTTCTCTCCTACGACTGTTTTTGATTCCTTCTTTTTTTGCTTTTCTTCTTTTTACGCCAGGTTTCATGTAACCTTCGCTTCTTTCTTTAACGCGTTTTAGGAGGCCATCTTTAGCATTTTTTTGTTTCATAGTACGCAATGCACTATCAACATTTCCATTTCTTACAACTACTGTAGACATTGATAATCCCTCCCTTCTCTGACGCTAATATTATAACATTTGTTTTTATATATTACAAGCAAAATTTAAAAAAACAATGTATTTTTATATATAAACATAAAATTAACTATAAATATAAAAACAAGCTTAAAAGCTTGTTATATGCATATACCAGAATAAGCCCTAATAAAATTACCTACTAATCTCCCACCTTCAAAAATAATGTTTCCTATTGTTTGCAATAATGGTATCGTAAAAGGTAAAGTAAGTATTCCAAATATTATTAGTATTATCTTCTTATTTTTTACTATAACGGACATATTGTTTTAGTTCCAATTCTTCTTATAGCAGTCCCTAAGGCTTTACCTAAATCAAATATAGAGCTTATTCCCTTAATAATAGAGGTTATAAAAGCACCTGATATTGTACTTCCACCATCTATTTCTAATAATTGTTTTTTATTTAAATCTAACATATACACCTCCTAATTGCATCTTAATGGCCTTATATAACCATCAATTACTCCTATTAAAAATACTATTCCTGCTCCTATTAGTAAACCTGTTCCTAATGTAATACCTCCTCCTTGTACTTTCATAAGTTCTTCTTTACTTAAATTTTGCATCAAATCATTCCTTTCTTAAAAAATTTCAGTGCTTCTTTTAATAGTGTTGTTTTTTCTAATTCTATACTTATTTCTAATATATTATTGTTTATCTTATATTCTTCATCTAAATCCAAATCTAATATTAATTCATAATAATTTTTATTATTAGATATTACATAATCTTTACTGATAGATTTTACTTTAAATTCATATTGTTTATTTTTTATAAATAATTTATTTTTAATGTTATTTAATTTGTTTGGTTCAAGTAAAACTGTAAGTGTATTTCCATTTACTATTCCTATTGTATTTTCATATTTACTAAATTTTATAAAAGTTCCAAATATAATTATGAAAATGAGAAATGAACATAATATGGTAACCCAACTTATTATTTTTTTAGGGACTTTTCTTGAAAGTATTACACTTGAATTATTATATATATCTATATTATCCATTTTTATACACATCCTTAATTACTTGTCCATTTTTAAGTTCAATTACTCTATCATAAAGGTCCATATTATCTAATCTATGAGAAATAACTATTATCATTTTGTTTTTATAAATATCAAAAATATTTTTTAAGATTTTTCTTTCTAGATTTATATCCATTTGACTTAATCCTTCATCTATTATTAATATTTTAAATTTTTTTAAAAGTGCCCTAGCAAGAATTATTCTTTGTCTTTGACCTCCTGATAAATTATAACCATTTTCTTCTATTAACATATTTAATCCTAATTCATTTAAAAATTCATCTATATAACAAAGTTTAGAAATTTTTATTATTTCTTCGTTTGTTATTTTATTATTTATTTTTAAATTATTAAATACTGAATCTGTATATAAATTTTCATTTTGTGATATATAAGATATGTTGTTTTTTATAGCAGATTTTTTATATGTATTAATATCATTATTATCGATTATAATTTTATTTTTAGGTACATCGTAATATTTCATTAAAAGCTTAAATAATGTACTTTTTCCTGAACCACTTTCTCCTAATATTAGTATCTTACCTTTAGTTAATTTTAAGTTTATGTTTTTTAATACATATTTTTTGTCATCATACGAATAATTTAAGTTTTTAAAATTTATATTATTTGCTTTAATGTCTTCTAAAAATCCTAGTTCTTTTTCTTCAACAAATATTTCTAAAATTCTTTTTAGTGAGTTTTTTGCTTCTTTTATTTCTGAATTTAAATCTATTATTGTTTTCATAGGCTCTAAGAAATAATTTGATAAATTGATAAATACTAACAAACTTCCTATAGTTATTTCATTTGAAATCACCATTTTAGAACCTATAAATATAATTACTAAATAACCAATAGTATTAATGAGTTCTTTAAGTATATAAATTATATTATTTATATTGTCAAATTTGAAAGTGTTTTTTAGTAAATTTACATATTTATTTTCAAATGTAGTATTTATTTTTTCTTCATTACTTATTCCTTTTACTGTTTCAAAACTACTTATTGACTCTATCATATTTGTCATTGTTTCAGATTTTTTTATTTGAATATTATTAATGTTATTGTTAATTGTGTTTTTAAATATCATTATTATTAATAGATATAATATTATTATAGTTATAGAAATTAAAGATAGCTTTATATTTATAAAGCAAAATATTATAAATGTTATAAAAGCAAGGGGTAAATCAATAAATAAAGATAATGATACTTTTGTTACCATATTTCTTACATTTGACAAGTCGTTTATTCTTGATATTATATCTCCTGTTGTTCTTGAATGATAATAATTATAAGGAAGTGAAATTATCTTCTTAAATGTTTCTATTGTAAGATTTAAATCAATTTTTTGATTTAAATAAATTAATATTTTATTTCTAAAGAAATCACTTAATATTTTAAATAAATTTATGAATAGGAAAAATAAAAATATTAAAAGTAAATTATTAACATTACTTAATCCATCTAATACATATTTTATATAAAATGAACTAATTATAGAAAACATAGTTACAAAAACTGATAAAATTACAATATTTAATAATAATGTCCTATGCATTTTTATCACACTTATAATAAACTCAGTTAATGATATGTTTTTCTCAAATGGTAATTTTTTTATTGGATAAAGAATTATTAAAATACCATCGAATATTTTTTCGAAATCTGCGAAGGATAGTTTTTTGATATTGTTCATTGGGTCTGCAATTAATAATTGCTTTTTACTAAAATCTATTTTATATATGACTATAAAGTGTTTAAATTTTTTATCTATTATAACATGTGCGATACAAGGCAAAACTATATTTTCTTTTGTAATATTTGATAGTTTTGTTTTTATTCCTTTAGAAGAAAATCCTATTTGTTTACAAGCTTCTACAATGTTATATGCAGTTGTGCCATTTTTATTTGTTTTAGTAAGTTCTCTTATCCTTTCCATTGATAAATTACCTTTATAATAATTTATTATCATACTTATACATGCACAACCACAATCTTTGTTAGAATCTTGTTTTATAAATGGATATTTTTTAATATTTTTTCACCTCCTATAAATAAAATACTAGAAGTTTAATTTTTTTCCTTTTTACTTTTAAAAAAAAATAATTATTTTTTTAAAATAACTATTTTTTTACTTCCATATTTTCTTTCTTTGTATATATTTAAGGTGTTTTCTATATTAAGGATTTCACTTTCATATTCACATATTATAAGTCCATTTTCTTTTAGTAAATTATTATCAAGTATTATTTTTATTGATGGATTTATCAAGTTTAATTTATAAGGTGGGTCTAAAAATATTATATCGAATTTTATTTTTTGTTTAGAAAAATATTGTAATGCATTCACAAAGTCATTTTTTATTATAATTGAATTTTCTATTGTTTTTGTATTTTCTTCAAGTATTTTTATAACTTTTATATTATTATCAACAAAATAACATTCTTTCGCACCACAACTTAGTGCTTCTATTCCTAGTGAACCTGTTCCTGCAAATAAATCTAAGCATATACTATCTTTTAAATTGTTTTGAATCATCGCAAATAAAGATTCTTTTACTCTATCCATAGTTGGTCTTGTTCCATCTATATCAAATCCATTTATTTTTTTTCCTTTGTATTTTCCACTTATGATTCTCATAATACCACCAATTAAATTTTATCACACTTATTTTAATGTTGATAGTACATTTTGAATCATTTCAATAGTTTTTAATGTATCTCCTACTCTATCTGCAAATTTAAGTCTATAATTATGTTTTACTTCTTCTTCAAATGTTTTAAACATTTCCGGTGACCTATTAAGTATTTTATACCAATATGAGTTTTCTCTTATGTACTTTTGATAATTTGGATTATTTTTTATTTTAAATTGTAGTTCTAAAATCATTAATCTTCGAAATGTTTATACATAGGTCTTGGTTTATATTCTTCTTTTTTTGTGTCTTTTGCTCCAAAATCACCAAGTACACTTAAAACTCTTTGAACACTTTGTACTCCATTTTGTATTGAATCCAAATCAAGTGTCTTTAACCAAGATAAAAATCCTGCTGTTGCTGAAGCAGTGGCAACTGTATCTACTACTTCTTCTTTTTTTATATAATCTTTCCAAGCATTTTCATCTTCTCCATATAAGTCGTATATTTCATAATATTTTTGCCATGACATATCTCCTGTTTTTATATGTTTAATTAATGAAGGATTTTTTTTAACAAATTCTTTGAATTCATCTTTCTTGTTCATGTAAATCACCTATATTAATATATGTTTTTTAGTTAAAATGTTTAACTAATATAATAAAAACTATTGATTTAAAACCAATAGTTTATTATTGAAAACCCATTTTCTAATTTTCATATTCACAAGCAAATCCATTATTTCGAATTGACTTAATTATGTCATTTTTGCTTTCACCATTTATATTAAAACTATTATTTAATGCCTTATAATAATCTTTAGTTATTTTAAATGTTACACTATATTTATCATCTTTATCATGTGTTATAAGCTTGAAATTTTGAAATTGTTTTTCATATTTTTTTTGCATGATTTTCAACAACCCTGAAACAATTTTTTTTGATATAGAAAATGTAGGATTATTTGGATCATAATTTTTCATTTGAATTGTTCCTTTAAAAAACAAATTAAAAATTTTATCTTTTGAATCAAACGAGATTTTGACTTGCTGAACTGTTGTATATTGATCATCTTCTTCTATTTTACTACAAGTAAAAGTTGAAATATCATCTATCTTTTTAAGGTTTAACGATTCAGCAGTTACAGTTGGTTTTTTTGTTCCATTATTGTTAATTTCATATGTATAAGATAAAGAACCATTTATCTCTGAATTAACTATAGCAAATGCGACTTGTTCATAGTAACTAAAATCTTGAATATCAATTGTAAATTCTTTATTTAAGGTATGCGAATATAAGTATTCATATGAATTATTTTCTTTAACAAATAATAACAATGTCAAAGAATCTGAATTAGCATTAAAACTTAATTGAGATTTTGTATCATAATTTGCAGGATTAATATAGTAATAATGCATACTTGAGTACACAATACTATTTGTTTGCTTAATATCATTTACACCTATATCTTGATAATTGGATGGATAATATTGAAGTCCTTGATAATTTCCAATTAAAAGTTTATTACTATAATCTAAAGTTAAATTTTTTTCAGCAGTAGTTAATAATATATCTTTATACTTCCCATCTGAATTATCATATAAATATTTTAAGGCATTAGCACTTTTTATTGAATTAAAAACTTTTGTAAAACCATTATCTACTAGATTAGAATAATTTGTAGCAAAAACAAATGCACCATATCCTATATTACTTTCGCCATATTTATATCCAACCTTGTCCATACTTGACTCAACATCTGTAATATAAACCCCGGCATGGCCATTTATTGCAGTCCCTATTTTATTCACATCAACTACATCACTTGCAGCAACATCGGCAGTTGTCTCAACTGTAAAATTTCCACTTGGACACTCACTATAGCTACCATTACCACAAATATATTTTTGATAATGATGGAATAGTTCATGTGCCAAAACTATTTTTGTATCATCAAAATTATTCAATTTTGAATCTACTATAAAATATGGAAATGCATAAGTTGTTATTGAAGTATCTTCTAATACACCCAAGCTATCATCAAAAATACCATATATATCCATTATAGATTCCAAAAACCAAGGAAATGGTGGAAAATAACAACCTAATACTCCTGTTTTGTCAGAATCAGTGTCAATTATATATACTGGCATTGCAGTATTCATATACTTAGTATCTATATTATTTTTTTCTAATAATGAAGAAACTTTTCCCTGATTAGAAAAAATTTTAATAATAGACAATTGACTATTCAAATCATATTGTGGCTTATATTTAAAATCTAATCCATATTTTGATTTATAAGCATCAACTATTGTCTCTAAAAACAATGAAATATTTTCAGCATCATTATCAGTTATAGCATTCTTACCATCTTTTGTATAATAAATTAAAAAATGTCCATTACTTGATAACTTTACATCAGTAAGTTTACTTAAGTTTGAATCACTATTAATTAATGGAACAGCATTATAATTGTATAAATTCTTATTACTAGTTTCTAAAGTGGAATCATTTTCAGGGAAATCCCATTTAACATCACTTAATGCATATTTTTTAAATATATATATTAATGTTTCATTAGATAATTCATCCAATTTGTCTTGAACTATTTTAAATAATTGATTAGGTTCATTAAAATCAGGATTATAAGATTTGTATTCCAAATTTATTTTATCAGAATCATATATTGCATATGCTAATTGCATTACATAATCATCACTCGATAACTTTCCATTTTGATAATCATCTTCTAATTTTTTTGAAAATGAATTTATTGTCTTATAATCATTTATAGATGTAGTCGAATTGATTGTTAAATCACTTATATCTTCAAAAGGATCTTCAAATTCATTTTTTTTATTAAAAAATATTATAAATATTATAATGGCAATTACTACAATTAATAAAATCCCTAAAATAAATAGATTTCTTTTGTTATTTTTATTTTTTTTAGAATATTGTTGTTCAGTAGATCTAATACTAGTTTTATTTTCACCATCTATATTTTGATATATTTTTTCACCACAATTGACACAAAAATTTACACTACTAACATGTTCAAAACCACAATTATTACATTTCATTACTAAAACTCCTCTACTATATCTAACTAAATTATATAAATAAAATAATTTTTTGTCAATCAATATATTTAAACAAAAAAGAAATAAAATTAATTATTTCTTTAATCTAATCCATTTATTTTAAAATCATCTAAAAAATCATCTATTGTCATTATTTTTTCATCGATTTTTTCTAATTCTACTTCTTTTTCTTCACTTATAGTTTCATCTTTTTTTACAATTATACTTTCAGTAAGACCAACCTCTTCAAATATTTTATCAATATTTGTTTTAGAAATAGTAGAACCTGTTGAATATCTATCCATTATTGGTAATTCCGTATTTTTTATTACATTAAAATCATTACCTATCTTCATAACTAAATTAGCTTTATGACTTGTTATAAATGAATTTAAAATATAATAAGGATTAGTTTTAACATCTCTTACAACTTGAATACCTTTTCTTGCTCTAGACATTTTTTCAAATTCTGAAATTCTTATTCTTTTTCCTGTATTTTTTTGTGTAATTATTGTTATATACTCATCACTATCGTCAAACAATGAAAAACTTACAACTTCATCATTTTTTAAACTTATAGCTTTAACTCCAGCACCTTTTGTACCAATAGGAGTTACCTCACTTAATTCAAATCTTAAACCAAATCCATTTTTTGTAACTATAAATATTTGATTTTTACTACTTACAATAGCATTTATTAATTTATCATTTTCTTTTAATTTAATTGCAGTAAGAGCTTTATTATATCTTTGAACTTTAAACTCATTTAACTTAGTTCTTTTAATCATTCCATCTTTTGTTACAAAAGTTACATATATATCATCATCAAAATTATAAACAGGCATACTTGAAATAATGTTTTCATCTGGATTTAATTTTACTATATTACTTACATGTTTTCCAAGTTCTTTCCATTTTAAATCTGGAATTTCATGTACAGGTATATATAAATAATTACCTAGGTCAGTAAATAATATTAGAGTATCTAATGTGTTCATCTTATAAAGACCTATTACATAATCTCCATCTTTCAAAGAAGTTTCTCCATCTTTTTGGCTATAACTTCTATTAGAAACCCTTTTAACATATCCTTCTTTTGTTACAACAACTACTACATCTTCCTTAGAAATCATTTTTTCAGTATCTATTTTTATTTCAGTTACTTCATCTTTTATTTCTGTTTTTCTAGGTACAGCATATTCTTTCTTTATATTTCTAAGTTCTTCTTTCATAACTGCTTTTAATCTATCTTCATTAGATAATATTTCATTTAAACTTTTTATAATTAATAATAATTTTTTATTTTCTTCTGTTAAATCTAATACATCTATATTAGTTAATCTATAAAGTTGCAAATCAAGTATTGCTTTTGCTTGTTCTTCTGTGAATTTAAATTTATTTACTAAATTTATAGATGCATCTTGTCTATTTTTACTAGCTCTAATTGTTGCGATTACTTCATCTAAAATAGATAAAGCTTTTATTAAGCCTTCTACTATATGAAGTCTTTTATTAGCGACATCTAAATCAAACTCTGTTCTTTTTAAAATTACATCTTTTTCATGATTTATATAAGCATCTATTATTTCAACAATTCCTAATGTCATAGGTCTTCTATTTACAATAGCAACCATATTATAACTATATGAAATCATTAACTCTGTATTTTTATATAAATAATTTAAAATCAATTCTGCATCTGCATCTTTTTTTAAATCAATAGCTATTTGTAAGCCTTCTCTATCTGTTTCATCTCTTACTTCAGCAATTCCTTCTATCTTTTTATCTATTCTTATTTCATCTATTTTCTTAACTAAAAGAGCTTTATTTACTTCAAATGGAATTTCTGAAATAATTATTTGTTCTTTTCCTTTTGTTTTTACAACTTCTAATTTTGATTTAACTATTACTTTTCCTCTACCTGTTGAAAAGGCTTCTCTTATACCATCTTTTCCTTCTACAATTGCTCCTGTTGGAAAATCAGGACCTTTTACTATATCAAATATTGTATCTGCATGACAATTTGGTGAATCTATTCTTTTTATTGTAGCATCTATTATTTCTCCTAAATTATGTGGTGGGATATTTGTTGCATATCCAGCACTTATTCCTGTTGCGCCATTTACAAGTAAATTTGGAAATTTAGCTGGTAATACAGTAGGTTCTAACAAAGTATCATCATAATTAGGTGCCCAAGTTGTTGTACCTTTATCTATATCCTTTAAAAGTTCATTACTTACTTTAGATAAACGAGCTTCTGTATAACGCATAGCAGCTGGCCCATCTCCATCCATTGAACCATTATTACCATGCATATCAATAAGAACTGTATTTTGTTTCCACCATTGACTCATTCTTACCATTGCTTCATATATACTAGAATCTCCATGTGGGTGATATTGCCCCATTACATTTCCTACTGTTTTTGCTGATTTTTTATATGGTTTATCATATGTATTTCTATCTCTATACATTGCATATAATATTCTTCTTTGTACAGGTTTTAATCCATCTCTTACATCTGGAAGAGCACGGTCTTGAATAATTGTTTTTGAATATCTTCCAAATCTTTCACCCATTATTTCCTCTAAAGAATAATCATATATTTTTTTCATTAATACTTCCATAGGTTACCTCCTGTGTTTTGAGTTATTAATACTTTTATTGATTTAATAACAATAATTATATCCTGTTTAAAAGTAACATTTTTAGCGTATTGTTCGTCATACTTTAATTTTTTAGTATGATTTACAACTCTTCTTCCATGTGAAATAGCTAGAGAAACTATACCTGGTTTTACTGTATAAAAGATTTCACTTGGATAACTAGGTAATTTTTCGCCTGTAATGAAAGGTCTTGGTCCAACAAAAGACATATCTCCTTTTAAAATGTTTAAAAGTTGTGGTATTTCATTTAATCCAAGCTTACGAATAATTCTAGTTGCTTTTGTTGTTCTTTCTTCATATATTCCTTCTATATCTTTCATAGTTGAAAACTTATACATCCAAAAACTTCTTTTATAAAGCCCATCTCTTTTTTGCTTATAAAAAATATGTTGTGTAGAAAAAAGACATAATATTCCTACTACTATATTAAGTGGTAATAAAATAATTAGAAATATTATAGAAAAAATAATATCCAATAATCTTTTTATATATTTTTTATACATAGTTCTCCTTATGCTTCTATTTTATAGTTATCTTCTAATGAAAATTCAACATTTTCTTCTATCCATTGTTTTCTTGGTTCTACTTTATCTCCCATTAAAACGCTAACTCTTTTTTCTGCTAAAGAAACATCATTAATATTTACTTTTATTAAACTTCTTGTTTCTGGGTTCATTGTAGTTTCCCATAATTGATCATAGTTCATTTCTCCTAGACCTTTATATCTTTGTGTTTCTAGTTTTACTTTACTACTTTCAAGTATTTCTTTTCTTTCTTCGTCACTCCATGCATAATATACAGTCTTACCATTAAATAATTTATAAAGTGGTGGCATCGCTATATAAAGTTTACCTGCTTCTATTAATGGTTTCATATATCTATAAAAGAATGTTAATAATAAAATTTGAATATGCGCACCATCATCATCTGCATCGGTCATTATTATAACTTTATCATAATTTGAATCTTTTACTTCAAAATCGCTACCAACTCCAGCTCCTATAGTATGAACTATTGTATTTATTTCTTCATTTTTAAATATGTCTTCAAGTTTTACTTTTTCTGTATTAAGTACTTTACCTCTAAGTGGCAATATTGCTTGATATTTTCTATCTCTTCCTTGTTTTGCAGAACCACCTGCTGAATCTCCCTCGACTAAAAATAATTCGTTTTTATCTGGATTTTTAGTTTGAGCTGGAGTTAATTTATCACTTAAAGACCTTTCTTTTTTATTTTTATCTTTTCCATTTCTTGCTTCATCTCTTGCTTTTCTTGCTGCTTCTCTTACCATTTTACTTTTTACCATTTTTTCTAGTATTAATGTAGCAATTGATTTGTTTTCTTCAAGGAAATATTGAAGTTTTTCTCCCACTATTTTATCTACTATAGTTCTAGCAACAGGTGTTCCTAATTTAGCTTTTGTTTGTCCTTCAAATTGAAGTAAATTTTCTGGTATTTGTAAACTTATTATTGCAGTTAAACCTTCTCTTGTATCACTACCTTCTAAGTTTTTATCTTTTGATTTTAAGTATCCATTTTCTTTAGCGTAGTCATTAAATACTCTAGTAAGAGCAGTCTTAAACCCTACTTCATGGCTACCACCATCATTTGTTTTTACATTATTTACAAATGAAACTATATTTTCAGAATATGTATCTGTATATTGAAATGCAACTTCTACATTTATTCCATCTTTTGTTCCATCAAATGATACTACATTGTGCAACTGCTTTTTATCATCGTCTAAGTATTCTACAAAAGATTTTAATCCGTTTTCATAATGAAATGTTTCACTTTTATTATCTTCTATATCTTCTACTATAACAGTTAAACCTTTAATTAAAAATGCGCATTCCTGCATCCTTTCACATATTGTTGTAAATGAAAATGTAGTTGATGAAAATATACTATCATCTGGCATAAATTTAACTTTAGTTCCTGTTTTAGAAGTCTTACCTAGTTGTTGTAATGGTTTATCTAATTTACCACCATTTTTGAAACTTATAAAATGTTCATAACCATCTCTTTTTATTGTAACTTCCATCCATTTAGAAAGTGCATTTACAACACTCGCACCTACTCCATGTAGTCCACCTGATACTTTATATCCACCACTTTCAAATTTACCTCCTGCGTGTAGTATTGTATATATTACCTCAGGAGTAGACATTCCTGTTGAATGTTTACCAACAGGTACTCCTCTTCCTTCATCTTCAACACTTATACTTTTATCAGGATATAAAACTATTTTTATTTTTTTACCATATCCATTTATAACTTCATCTATACTATTATCTACTATTTCCCATACTAAATGGTGAAGGCCTCTTTTATCTGTTGAACCAATATACATACCAGGTCTTTTTCTTACAGCCTCTAATCCCTCTAATACTTTAATTGAGCTTTCATCATATTTTGCCATGTTATCACCTTTATAATTATACCATGAAAGATAATTTTTTCAAATATTTTTTAAAAAAAGTCTTATAATATAAGGCTTTTTAATGTATTAACTTTTAATTTTTTCTTTCATTTTTTCTTTATGTTCATTATGTATTTGTACATAAAATTTTTTCCACATTTCAAGTACATGTTCTTTTGAATAAAACTCACTTATTTCTTTTGAATATTTACTATATTTTTTATATGTTTTTTCATCTTCTTTTAATAATTTAATTTGTTTTACAAAATCTGTATTTTTGTTTCCTTTTAAATATTTTTCAAATAATATATCTTTATATAATTCTAAATCTCTTAAAATAAGTGGTTTTTCTGAATTAACTGCTTCTAATATTGACATTGGAAATAATTCATTATATGATGGCATGAAAAGTACATCTGACATATTATACATATCGTTCATTTTGTCTCTTGGTATTATTCCTAAAAATTGTACATTTTTAGGAGGATTATCATATATTTTTTTAAGTTCATCATATCCATCTGTTATTTTTCCAAATGAAAATCCACCACACCATATAAATTTAATTTTTGGTAGTTTTTTAGCAACTTCTATAAAATCCATTACACCTTTTCTTGTTTGAACTTGTCCTACTCCTAAAACTACAAAATCATCTTCTTTTAAATTATAATTTGCTCTTATTTTATTTCTTTTTTGTTTACTTATTTTATAAAATGACTCTTTTGACACATAATTTGGTATATATGTTACTTTTTTCTTATCTATTTTATTTTTTTGAAGTTCATCTATAAATATTGGATTTACAACTACTAAATGGTCTGCTTTATTATAAAAACTAATTACATATTTTTTAAATACAGAAAAGGCTGGTTTTGGAAGTTTTATACTTCCATCTAATGTTGTTGGTAAAAAATGTACATAAGCAACACTTACACCTTTTGTTTTTGACATAGCGATATAATTACCTAAGTCTACTGTATGACAATGTATTATATCAGCATCATTTTTATCATTTATTTTAACATCAAATAAATCATTTGCCTCTTTTATTAAAGATACTTGTTCTAAATATGCGCTTCCTACTCCTTGTCCATCTACTTTATCTGCTGATGATAACATATTTATTGTTATTTTTTTCATACATTCACTTCCTACAATAATTATATCATAAGCAAATCAAATTACAATACTAACAAGTATAACATCTTCTCCTATTTTTTCTATTTGTTCCCATTTTATTTTTATTTCACCTTTTGATGTAAATCTTGATAATATAAATTTACTTTTTTCAACTATCAAACTATTCATTTTTCCATCACTTGTTATTTCTACATCTATTATATTTCCTATTTTTGTACCATCTTTTATATTTACAACATCTTTATCTTGTAAATCAGATAAACGCATAAAACCACCTATTTAATTTTATGAATATTTTAACTTATAATTCTTTTTATGTTATTAAGTCCATTTTTTTCTAACCTTGATATTTGCGCTTGACTTATACCTATTTCTTCTGCTAATTCCATTTGCGTTTTTCCCATTACATATCGTTCTAATATAATGTATTTTTCTTTATCTTTTAGTTTATTTATTGCATCTTTTAAAGCAATTTTTATATCTAAATTATACATATCATCTTTTTTATCTTCTAGTTGGTCTTCTAAATATATAGTATCCCCACCATCATTATATATTGCTTCTGCCATACTTATTGTTTCTTTTATAGAATCAAGTGCATTTGCAACTTCATATTCTGTGTACCCTAAAGATGAGGCAATCATTGAAATACTTGGTTCTTTTCCAAGTTGATTTGTAAGTTCTTCTTTTTTCTTTAATGATTTATATGCAATATCTTTTATACTTCTAGCTATTCTAACACTACTATTATCTCTTAAATATCTTTTTACTTCTCCAATAATCATAGGCACTGCATATGTTGAAAATTTTACTTCATGTGATAAATCAAAATTATCTATTGCTTTTATAAGTCCGATACAACCTATTTGAAATAAATCGTCCATATTATCTGTTCTATTGTTATATTTTCTAAGTATTGATAAGACTAATTTTAAATTACCATTTACTAATTCTTCTTTAGCATTTAAATCTCCATTTTGGTATTTTTTAAATAATTCTACCATTTCTTCATTTGTTAAAACTTTAATATTCGCAGTATTCACGTTCGCAATTTCTACTTTGTGACGTGACATTAAAAATCTCCTTTCATATCGATTTTGATACGAAAAGAGATTTATTATTCATATTTACTTACTTTTTATTTTGTTTTCTTTTGTTTCTAAAGCAAGTATTTCATTAAATTTATTATCTTCTTCTTTTATAACTTCAATTAAACATTTTGAAATTAATATTAAATCATTAGGATAATTAGCAACTAATAATTTAATATCACCATTATTTTTTATATATTCTTTAATTTCTTCTTTTTTCATCTATTACCTCTCCTTTTATTATTTTTACAATATTCAATTATATTATCGTATATTTGTTGTTCTTCTTTTAAATAACTATCAATTTCATCTTCTTTTATATCACTAGGTCTACATATAGCCTCAAGCAGTTTAGTATTAATGTTTTCTTTTTTTATTCCAACACCTGTTATTAAATAATAATTATCTTTTATTCTTTTTGCGCATATTCTAACTTGGTCATCTTTAAGTTCGAAAAAATCAACAAATTTTTTCATTCCAGCTGAATTAAAAAATTTTATTTGCTTTCTAGGAATTGTATTTTCCTTAAAATTATTTAATAATTGTTCTATTTTATAAAAATATTCTTTTGGTATATTTTTTAAATCTTTTTCAAAATAAGTACAATCATTTTTCTTTGCAAAAAACAAATGATTTTTATTTTTATTTTCAATTAACTCAGTTTCTATATTTGGATTTTCATAATCAAAAATTTGCTTATCTATATAATTTCTTGATTCTAAATACATTCTTAAATAATCATTATAATTTTTTAAAACTTGTATTTTTATTTGTTTATCAAAGTAAAAATCTTTATCTTGTATTAAATTAATCATTTCAATCATTTTATCTTGTATTGCATTCATTAATAAATGATAAAAAGCTTTATAACTATAAATATTATCAATTTTTTCATTAAATTTTAATAGTTCTAAGTCAAATTGAATTGTACCATTTAGTTTTAAACATTCTTCAAATGAAGTTATAATACTTTGTACTCTTAATAACAACTTACTTTCTTCTACTTCACTTACAGGTAATTTCTTATAGTATTCAAATCCAATATTAATTGTATTTAATATCGAATAATCAAATTTTAAATTTGGATTATTAATAATAGTTTTTTGTATTGAAATGTTTCTTTCTCTAAGACTTTCTAATATATATATTATTTCTTTTTGACTAATATTTTTAGAATTTAAAAAATCATATATAAATTCTAAATAATTTTCACTTATTCTTTGTTCATATTTTAAAAGTTGAAGTAAATAACTTATTCTTTGTATTTTATTAAAACCATTTTTAGACTTTTCTATATTAGCTATTTCTTCTAGTTGTAATTCCATTTCAAATATATCTTCTTCTATATTTTGTTTTAAAGATAATATATTATCAATTTTATTTTGATATTCTTCCATATCTACTATTTCTAAATTACAATTTTCTAACCAAACAATATCATTAATTAATTCTTTTGAATACAAATTATCTTTACCAAAAACTGTATCCAAACAAAGAAAAATAGTCATTTTATTTTTTATTAATATTTCTATTTTTTTAGATAATAATATATTTACATTATTTAAAATGTCTATGTTTCTTTGTATAACTTTTTTATTACATTTTTTATTAATTAAATTTGTAAGTTCTTGTTTTAAAATTATTTCTAATTTTTTGATATTTTTATCCATAAAACCCCTCTTTTTATTGACATATATTACTATATTTATTTAAAAAAGTCAAATAACAAAAAAACTACTTATTAGTAGCTTAATTGTGTTATTTCTTTTATATTAGCATTTTCTACATATGTAATATTAACTTTTGAACCTATTTCTAAGAATGGTAAGATATTTTCATTTACTTTAATAGAAATTCTATACTTATTATTATTTGAATCTGTTATAAAATAGTAAGTATTACCTTCTATTGAAGCTTCTTTTATTTTGCTTATTGTTATAGTTGATGTCTTACTTTCTACCCCAATAACTGTGTTTCCTAAATAATTTTTAATTGCATTATCTATTCCTTCACTAGAATCTGTTACAACTACTTTTTGATAATCGACAACATCTACCAAAGCATACATTTTTACCAAGCCTGCTTTATCTTTTAATGACAATAAATAAGTAGGTTTATTATTTATATTAACAAGTAATGGAAAAGTTGCATCATAATTCATTTGTTGAACTTGACCTTTAGCACTTTCCATTGCAGAAAATTCTTCAGCTCCAGAAACAGCATAAAATACAGTTTCTTTTGTTCTTAAATTACTTAATACAAATCCTATATTTGATTCGTCGTTAGCAACAGAAGTAATTCCTGTATATAAATATACATCATCATTCATTACAGTATAATTATATCCTTCTGTTGTATTTACTACTCCTTTTTGGCCAAAGAATGAATTTATAAATCCATTTTTATATGTTCCCCAATCATCTAATTGTTCTATTATCAAATCTGGTGAATATACATGGTCAACCCATTTTGGTACTTCAGATACAGAGTATTTCTTACTTTCACCTGTTATTGGGTCTAGTATAACAACTCCATTTACCTCTTCTCTTAAACCAACAGCAGTATATCTAATTGTTGGTACTACCCAATATGGATTTCCATCATTATCTATTTCAAAATTTGCTTCTCCAAATATTTCTGTTGGATATGAAAATCTAAGTTTACGATATAAATCTTCATTTAAAATAGCAGATGGCATATATTTCATACCTTTTTCTAATCTAACTAATTCTGTTTTTCCATTTACTGAATTAACTTTTATATACCCTATAACACCTGTTTTATGATTAGTAAGGTATTTTATTATACTTGCATATTCAAGAGGGGTTACCCTTGTTATTTCATCATTATAATTTATTTGAGTATATAGTGTTGAAACTGTATATTGAGATACTAAATCAGGCATTTGTCCCATTACTCTATCTCCCAATTTTGAACTTGATGCTTTATCAAGTAAAGGTAACTTTGAAGTATCTACAAGACTTATATCTTCTTCAAATACACCTGTTTCATCTACTGTTATTCTATTATAATAAGATTTTGAAGCGAAAATAGGAGAATTTAAAATATTAACAAATATAATCGCTAAAAAAATAACTATAAAACAATACCATACATACTTAAATTTATCATTTTGTCTTGGTATTTTACTTACTAGTATATTATTTTCTATTTTCAAATTTGAACAGCTAGCAACTAAAGTATAAAAACCAACTACTAACATTAAATAAATCCAAAATGAAAATGATGTTAAATTTATTGGTGGTAACATAAAATAATATATTATCAAAGCAAATAATATTGTAAATATAATACTTATAAAATATTTACGATATTTCTTTTCTTCATATTCAATTACTTTTTTTCTCATAGTTTATTCCTCCAAATCTTCTATCTCTTTTATTATATTCTAATAATGCTTTATCGAATTCATCTTCATTAAAATCTGGAAAATATATATTTGGAAAATAAAATTCAGCATAAGCAAGTTGCCATAACATAAAATTACTTATTCTATTTTCACCACTTGTTCTAATTAATAAATCGATTGGTTCTAATTTTTGATATAAATAATTTGAATATATTTCTTCATTTAATGAATCAATATCTAACTTATTATTAATAACATCATTTACTATTTTTTTAGTTGCATCAACTATTTCTGCTCTTCCACCATAATTTAAGCAAATGTTTAATATTCCATTAGTATTATTTTTAGTTTGTTCTTCTAAAGTATTCATAGCTTTAATTACACTATTTGGAAGTGGTTTATTTCTAATACCAGAAAAAACTACTTTGATATTTTTTTCATTAAAATAATTTGCTTCTTCTGTAAATTTTTTAATAAATAAATTCATTAAAAAACTAACTTCTTCTTCACTTCTTTTAAAGTTTTCAGTTGAAAAAGCAAAAACACTTAACTGCTTTATTCCTTTACTTAATATATATGCAGCTACTTTTTTTAATGTTTCAACACTTGTCTTATGTCCTTCACTTCTACTCAAATTTCTTTGTTGTGCCCATCTTCCATTACCATCTAATATTATTCCTACATGATTTGGTATCTTTATACTACTCATAATCTCTCCTTCAGCACATAAGCTAATAACATTATATCATCTATTATTAATTTATACTAGTTATATATTATAAAAAGGAGTGTTTAACTTTTAGTTACACTCCTTAATCTTTTTATAACCTTTTTTTCTATTCTTGAAATATAGGATTGACTTATACCTAAAAGAGAAGCAACATCTTTTTGTGTCATTTCTTCATTATTATATAATCCATATCTAAGTATCATAATTTTTTTATCCCTACTATTTAATTTATTTATTTCTTTATAAAATACTTTTCTATCATTTTCTGATTCTATTTCTTTTGTAACTATATCATTATCAGTACCTAAAATATCTTCTAAATGTAACTCATTACCCTCTGCATCATAACTTAGGCTATCTTCAAAACTTACCTCTCCTCTTCTTTTTTTATTTTTTCTTAAAAACATTAATATTTCATTATCTATACATCTTGATGCGTATGTAGCAAGTTTAATATTTTTATCTAGTTTATATGTATTTACTCCTTTAATTAAACCAATTGTACCGATACTTACTAAATCTTCTAAATCTAACCCTGTATTTTCATATTTTTTAGCTAAAAAAACTACTAATCTTAAATTATGTTCAATTAAAATATTTCTTGCATTTTTATCTCCATTCATAGAACATTCTACATATCTTGTTTCTTCTTCTTTTGAAAGTGGTTCAGGAAGCTTATCCGCACTACCTACAAAATATATACTTCTTTCTCTTATAAAACCTAAAATATAATTTAATATTTTTTTTATCATTTTATTGCCTCCAATAGTTCTAAATTTAAAATACAATCTACTCCATTTATATTAATATTATTCTTAGATATTCCAAATATTACATTATTTAAAAATCCAATTCCTTTTATTTCTATTTTATTAACTTTAAATGTTTGCATTAAATAACTACCTGTAACTGTATTAATAGGCACAAATGTAGGTGGTGGGATTGAATATTTTTTTAACACACTTTCATTTATTATTATTATTGGTTTATTTGAATAAGGACTTTTCAATTTGTTACCTGTATCTAAAAATGCAGTACAATTAATAATATTATCATTCAAATATATATCTATTTGATAATAAGAATTATAATTTGTTTTTAATGTTTTAATTTGTTTTATATAAATATATATTATTATTGGTGAAGCTATAATTAAAAATATAAGGTTTATGCTTAAACCATTATTATAGAAAACAATCCCATTATTTTTGTAAGAGAATTGATTGTTTATAAAATACATAAATCCACCTAGTAATATACTGTTTATATATAAAAAAATAAAATTTTTTAAAAAATATTTTATATTTTTATATCCAAATGAAATTAATATCATAAAAATACTCGTTATTACTTTTATTAAAAATAATTGTATAGAATTTATATTTATAAATAAAAGTAATATACTTAAACTACCAATAAAAGAACCTAGCAAAATATTATACATTTTGATTTTTCTTTTCAATATTATAGCTACTGATAATAGTAATAAAAAATCTAATCCAAAATTTATAAATAAAACTAAATCTATATATATTTTCATTTTTATCACCAACTACATTATAAAAAAAAACGACTATTTATTATGTCGTTTTTTAAGTATGTTAATTATTTTGTTGTTCTTCTTTTTGTTCTGTTTCTTCCTGTATATATTTGTTTTTTAGTTCTACTATAAGTTTTAAATCATCAGTTAAAATTGTACCTGATTTTATACTTTGATTTGAAACATAACCATATCCATTTATTTCATAGTTTATATTTAATAAATTAGAAAGTGCTTCTACTTCTTTTTTAGACCAACCTGCGATAGAAGGCATTTTGATTTCACCTGAATTTGTAAGTAAAATTACTTTGTCTTTTTCTACTATTATTTCTTGTGATTTTGGATATTGATTTATTACTTTATCCCCATCACCTAATACTATAACTTGTATATTTTTTTCTTTTAAATTACTTGAAACTTCACTAACGCTTTTATTTATATAATTTTGAACCACATATTCTTCTAAAGACTTATCTTCTTTTTCTTCTCCAAACATATTATAATATTTTGCCATATTTTTCATTAATTCACGTGTTGTCGTATATAAAACAGCTGACCTTCCCCAAGTTGGTTTTTTTGCAGCAGCATATATTATTAATTGTGGGTCATCTTTAGGATACATTCCTGCAAACGAATATATGTAATTATTTGAATAACTTCCATTTTCATATATTTCAGCAGTTCCTGTTTTTCCTATTACATCAAATCCATCTATTCTGTATCCTGTTCCTGTTGTGGATGGATTTTTACCATTTATAACATTAAACATAAGTTCTTTCATTTTTTCTACTGTTGATTCTTTTACTATTTGTTCACTTTCTTGTTTTTTACCTTCATATGTTATTTCACCTGTGTTTGTATCTACAATTTTTTCAATTATGTAAGGTTTTAACATTTTTCCATTGTTAGCGATTATTGTAAGTGCCTGCAAATGCTGAATAGGAGTTGTTAAAATACCTTGTCCATAAGTTGCAGAAAGTACTTCTACATCATAATTAAATTCTATTTTACCTGCTACTTCTCTACTTAATTCTATACCTGTTTTTTGCCCAAATCCATATTTTGTATAACATTCTTTTAATTCATCTTTTGTTATAATTTTATCTCTTATTAAATGTGAAGCTGCAACATTACTTGAATATTCGAATCCTAAATCAAAGCTTATTCTTCCCCAACCTACTCTATTAAAGTCATATATTGTATCTTTTCCAGATGTAATTGTTCCAGATTGATATGTTGCATTACCATCATATGTTCCTTTATCTACTGCACACATAAAAGAATATATTTTCATTGTTGAACCTGGTTCAAATGCATATGTTACTAATGGATTTTCATAATTTGTTATATTTAATATATTTGGATTATATGAAGGTGTTGTCGCACTTCCTAAAATTTTACCTGTTTTTGCGTCCATTACAGTAAACAATAACCAATCAGTTGGATATTTTTCACTAGCAGATTTTATTGCATCTTCCAAAAATCTTTGAATACCTGAATCTATTGTTAAATATATATCACTACCTTCAACGGCATCTAATCTTTCTTCTGGAGTATCTGGAATTTTATATCCATAATTATTTCTTTGATATTTTAAATAACCATCTGTACCTTTTAATATATCGTTGTATTTAGATTCAATACCAAGTTCGCCTATTATTTCTCCATCATCATTTTTTTTGGCATATCCAATTATATAAGAAGCAAAATCTCCATTTGGATAATATCTTTTTTGGTCTTCGATAAAATCTATTCCTGGTAGTTCTAAATCTTTAATTTGTTGTTTTTTAACCTCAGTTATTCCTCTACCACCTGGACCTAACTCAACTTGATAAACTTTTCTAGATAATAATTCTGTTAACCTTTCTTCTGTCATGTTTAAAATTGGTGAAAGCATTTTAGCAGTATATTCAACATCTACTACATGTTGTGGCTTTTCTGGATTTGTAGTTCTTGATTCTGATAAATAAGCAATTACTGTATATGATGTTACAGTTATCGCTAAAGGATTACCTTCTGAATCAAATATACTTCCACGAGAAGCTCTAAGTGTTGTAGATACTGTATTTCTACTTGTAGCGAATTTCTTCATATTTATTCCATATATATTTGGGAAAAGTGATATATATCCAAATTGAAGTATAATTATACTAAAAAAAACAAGAAAAATAATAAAAATATTAATTGGATATTTCCATGTTTTATTATTTCTTGCTTTCATTTTTACACCTCGTTACTATTCGTTTACAATTACTATATTATCATTATTATAAGCCAATCCCATTTCTTTTACAACATCTTTTACATAATCAAATGAAGTTAATTCATTTACTTGCATTGTTAAAGACTCATTTGTTTTTTGTTGTGAGGCTATTTTTGTTCTTACTTTCTCAGTGTCTATACTTAAATTTCCAAGTGTCGCACCACAAAATATTTTAAGCACAAAAGTAAATAGAAAAGCTAATATAGATACACTATAAAGCATCTTTTCTCCTCTTGTAATTTTTGCTCTTATTTTTTTTCTTTCCATATTATTTTACCCTTTCTATTACTCTTAATCTCGCACTTCGCGCTCTTTTATTTTTTATAATTTCTTCTTCTGTTGGACTTATGCTAGCTATTACTTTAAATTTTGGTTTAAACTGTTCAGGTATTACAGGTAGTTTTTCAAGTTTTTTATCTACTTTACTTACTTCATTAAATACCTGTTTACATATTCTATCTTCTAAGGAATGGAATGTTATTACACATATTCTTCCACCTATTTTAATTAAATCTAAAGAATCTCTTAAACTTTTTTCAAATACATTTAATTCATCATTTACTTCTATTCTTATTGCTTGAAAAATCTTCCTAGCTGGGTGTTTTTCTCTTCTATATTTTTCTGGAACAGAAGACCTTATTATTTCTACTAACTCTAAAGTTGTTTCTATTTTTTTTATATTTCTTGCTTTTACTATATTTTTAGCTATAGGTACTGAATATTTTTCTTCTCCATATTTATAAAAAATCTGTACTAATTTTTCATAATCATATTCATTTACAACTTCATAAGCACTTAATTTTTGATTTTGATTCATTCTCATATCAAGTCTTGCATCATTATGAAAGCTAAAACCTCTTTCGTCTTCATCAAGTTGTGGACTTGAAACCCCTAAATCATATAATATTGAATTTACTTCTTTTATATTTCTTTTATTTAATTCTGATTTAATATTTACAAAATTAGTATTTATTATTTCAAAATTAGAAGAAATATTTTTAAGTTTTACAAATGATTTTTCTATTGCTTCATTATCTTGGTCAAAGGCGAATAAAAACCCCTTTTTTATTCTTTTAAGTATGTTACTACTATGTCCCGCATAACCTAATGTACAATCTACAACTATATCTTCTTCTTTTAAATTTAAATATTGTAGGCACTCTTCAAGTAAAACACTTATATGCATAAATACCTCCTAAATACTTAAATTAGATGCAAATAAATTATCTGCAATATCTGATAAGTTGTTTTCATTTTCTTGGATAAATGTTTCCCAACGTTCTTTGCTCCAAATTTCTATTCTCTCGTTTACGCCAATTATTACACAGTCTTTTTTTAAATCAGCATAATCTATTAGTGGTTGATTTATGTTTACTCTACCTTGTTTATCAAGTTCACATATTGTCGCACCTGATAGAAAAAATCTCATAAAATTTCTAGCGTCTTTAATGTTTGGTAGTTCTTTATATTTATTTACAATAGTTACCCATTCTTGCTTTGGATATATAAATAAGCAACCATCTAGTCCACGAGTAAGTATGAAATTTTCACCTAGTTCATACCTTAATTTTGAAGGAATTGTTATTCTTCCTTTTTCATCAATTGAATAATGATATTCTCCCATGAACATATCAAACACCCCACTTTTTGACACTTTATCCCACTTACATCCACTATTTTACTCTATTATTTCCATTTTGTAAAGATATTTATGAAAAGTTTACAAAAAAAAATAACTATTAAAGTTATTTCTCATACCTTGAAATATTAAGGACTATTCCAATACTACATAAAGTTATAAGCAAACTAGAGCCACCATAAGAAAGAAAAGGAAGTGTTACTCCCGTTACAGGAATAAGCCCTACTACAACCATTAAATTAAGTATGGCTTGAAAAGATAATTGAAACATTATTCCAAATGATAAATATTTTCCAAATATATCTTTACAATTTCTAGATATTTTAAATCCTGTAATAATTATAGTTAAAAATAAAGCTGCAACTATAACTATTCCAAGAAATCCAAATTCTTCACTAATTATAGAAAAAATAAAATCTGTTTGTGGCTCTGGTAAATAAAAATGTTTTTGCCTTGAATTTAAAAATCCAAATCCAAATAATCCACCAGGTCCTATCGCATATAATGATTGTATTATTTGAAATCCACTACCAAGTGGGTCAGACCAAGGATTTAAAAATGAAAGAATACGCGCTAAACGATAAGGAGCAACTATAATAAGACCTGTTATACCTAAAACCCCTATAATTCCAAGTCCTATAAAAAATTTCATATTTACTCCACCTACAAATAATAATCCTATTATTGAAACTACTATTATCATACCTGTTCCAAAATCTGGCTGTAACATTATAAGTCCAAATGTTAAAAATAAAACAGCTAGTATTGGTAAAACTCCTTTTTTTATATCTTTCATTCTTTTTTCATTATTCATTAAATATTTAGATGTAAATATTATTAAAGCAAGTTTAGTAAATTCACTAGGTTGAACTCCAAATGAACCAATACCAAACCAACTTCTACTACCATTTCTAACCATACCAACACCTGGAATTATTACTAATACTAATAATATTAAACAACCAATTAAAATTATATTTGCTTTTTTTAAATAAATTTTATAATCTATTTTACTTACAAAAAACATTAAAATAATACCTATTATAAAGAATAATGCTTGATTTTTTACATATTTAAGTGAATCATTATATTTAAATTCTGCCCAAATATATGATGCTGAATAAATCATTACAATACCAAATATAGATATTAAAATAACTGAAATTACTAATAACATTTCTACATTTTTCTTTTTCATAATAATACCCCAAAACTAAGTGATATCATGGAAGCAATTAAACCAACTATCCAAAATAATTTAACTATGTTTTCTTCTTTCCAACCCATTTTTTCAAAAGTATGATGTATTGGTGTCATAGGAAAAAGTCTTTTTTTAGTTAATTTATAATAAAATCTTTGAATAACACAACTTAATGTTTCTATTACAAATACTATTCCTATTACAATTAGTAATAATTCATGTCTTGTAAGTATTGCATATGTTCCAAGTGTTGCGCCAAGCGCAAGTGAACCTGTATCCCCCATAAATATTTTAGCAGGTTTTATATTGAAAACTAAAAATCCAAGTAAAGCTCCTGATAAAGCAAATCCAAAAAGTGCAATATCACTATATCCTTCTAGCCATCCTGTATTCCATGAAATAAGTGAAAAAGTTATAAAAGCAATTAAACTAAGACCACCTGAAAGTCCATCAAGTCCATCTGTTATATTTACTGCATTACTACTTGCAACTAAAACAAGTAATATAAATACTCCATATAACCAACCAATATTTACTTTAATATTAAGTGTATGTATCCATATTAATGGTTCATTTCCACCTTTCATAAATATAAAGAAAAATATAACTGCTATTATTATTTGCATTACAAATTTTGAAGTTTCACTTAATCCTTTATTATTGTTTTTTTTAATTATTAAATAATCATCTATAAAACCTATTAAAGAATAACTTAAGAAAGTAAAAACTACTAAAATTAATGTATAATTTATTTTAATTTTACCTAATATTATCATCAATATTAAATAAATAATAACAGGTATTATAAATATTAATCCTCCCATAGTAGGAGTTCCTATCTTTTTTTTATGTCTTTCTTCTAAGTATATACTTAATGTTTGATTAATTTTTTTCTTTTTTAATATTGGTACTAGAAAAACACCAACTATTAATGAAAATATAAATCCTATCATCATTGAAAGTACTGATTTAACCATCATTATCATAATTTCACCTTCTATTCTGTTAATAATAATCTAATACTTGAACCTTCTAAAACTCTTGTATTTGCTTCTGGTGATTGATAACTTATTTTATCTCCTGTACCAGAAAATTCTAAATTAAATCCTTTTAATTCTTTTTTAGCATCTGAAACGGAATATCCAACTACATTAGGTACAGTCACATATTTTTTTTCACCATAGTTATATTTTTTTTCTGTTGTTGTGTTTCTTTTTTCAATACCTAAAATTTCTATAGAATCAGTAAGTATGTTTTTTGCTATAGGTGCTGCGACTGTACCTCCATATTGTGTTACTCCTTTAGCATTATCTATCGCTACATATACAACAATTTGTGGGTCATCGGCCGGTAAAAATCCAATAAATGATACGATATAATTTCCTACCATATATTTTCCATCTTTTACTTTTTGAGCAGTTCCTGTTTTTCCTCCTACTCTATATCCTTCTATATATGCAGGTCTTCCTGTACCATTTGTTACTACACTTTCTAATGTTTCTCTTACTTTTTTACTTGTTTCTTCACTTATAACTGTTCTTACTTTTGTTGGATGATTTTCTTGTATTACTGTATTTGTAACAGGTTCGTTTAAACTTTTTACAACATATGGTTTATATAATGTTCCTCCATTTATTGCTGCACTTACTGCTGTTATTTGTTGTATAGGAGTTACACTTACACCTTGACCAAATGCAGTTGTAGCTAATTCAACAGGACCTACTTTATCTAAACTAAATAATATTCCACTACTTTCCCCATTTAAATCGACACCTGTTTTTTTACCAAATCCAAATTTATCTATATATGAGAATAATTTTTCTTTACCTAGTTTTAATCCTAAATTTACAAATCCAGGGTTACATGAATTTTCTACAACTTGTAAATATGTTTGAGCGCCATGTCCTCCATGTTTCCAACAATGTATTGTTGCGCCTTCTACTGTTATCGCACCACCATCAAAAAATGTATCTTTTTCTAAATCTACTATTCCTTCTTCTAATGAAGATGCAAGTGTTATTATTTTAAAAGTTGAACCTGGTTCATATGTTGCCCAAATAGGCAAATTTCTATTTATTTCTTCTACTGTATAATTTTGATAATTACTAGGAGAAAAGTCTGGTTTTGAGGCAATCGCCAAAATCTCACCTGTTTTTGGATTCATCGCTATTCCAAGCGCTTGATCAGGATTATATTTTAATACAGCATTATTTAATTCTCTTTCTAATGAAGATTGTATTTCATAATTTATTGTAAGAGTTAAATTTATACCATCTTGTGGCTGTTCATATATTTCACTTAAATTTAATCTATTTCCTTTAGCGTCACTAAAATATTTTATTGCTCCATAACTTCCTGTTAAGTAATCATCATAAAGTAGTTCAAGTCCACTTAAACCTTGATTATCTATTCCTACAAATCCAATAGTATGTGACAATAATGTATCATATGGATAATATCTTTTTGATTCTTTTATTAAATATATACCTGGTAATTTTAATTCATTTATTTTATCTGCTATTTCATAACTTAATCTTCTTCCTTCTGGATGTACTCTTTCAATTGATGTTTTTTTACTCACATGTGAATACATTTCATCATATGAAACATTTAATATTTCAGATAATTTTCTTGCTGTTTCTTCTTTATTTTGTACTTGATTAGGTATTATTACTAATGATACTGTAGTTATGTTATCAGCTAAAACTACACCATTTGTATCGTATATAATACCTCGATTTGCTTCTATTGGTAGATTTCTACTCCATAAATCTGATGCATAATTTGAAAGTTTATTATAATCTATTACTTGTATATAAAATACTTTAGCAATTATTAGAATAAATAGGAAAATTATTATTATTAAAACTATTTTTATTCTTGAATGTATATTTTTAAAAAACATAGTATTCACCCTAGTGTAACATATGAATTTTTAATGAAAAAAAGAACATTTTATAAGTTATTATAAATGTTACTTTTAAAATTAAAATATTAAAAAAATAATTTAAAAAGTAACAAAAACTATTTTATTTTAGTCAATAATATAGTATAATTATCACAAGAGAGGTGTTATCTATGAGTGATTTAGAAAAGATTTTACAATTAGTAGAAAAAAATGATGGTTATATTACTACTAAAGAAGTCGTTAATAATGGATTAAATAAAATGGCATTAAAAAGATTATGTGATGGTGGTTTGTTAGAAAGAGTATCAGCTGGATATTATTCATTACCTAACATGATTAATGATTATTATTATACAATTATTTCAAAAAGTAAAAATGCTATATTTTCTTATACTACGTCCCTTTTTTTACACGATTTATCAGATAGAACACCATTATATTTTGATATTACTGTTCCTCGTGGATATGGTGGACAACTACAAAATATTGATACAGTATCACTGCATTATGTAGATGATAGTGTTTTAAACTTAGGAATGGAAACCATTAAATCTCCATATGGCATGGATATTAAATGTTATGATGTTGAAAGAACTATTTGTGATATTATTAAAAATAAAAATCATATGGATAAAGAAATTTATACTAAGGCTTTAAAATGGTATGCTGAAAGAAAAAGCAAAAATATTTTAAAACTTGCTAAATATTCAAAAAAGTTAAACATTGAAAAGGAAGTTGTAGAAATTATGCAGGTAATTTTATAATGAATAGTAATAAACTTAATGCTCTAATAAAAAAACACGCTAATGGAAGTAATGATATATCATTACATCTTCATCAAATGTTTTTCTTTGAACATGTACTAATGAGGTTAGAAAAAAGCAAGTATAAAGATAATATTATTCTAAAAGGTGGAGTATTACTTTCTTCAATTATAGGAAGTGATATGAGAACTACAAAAGATATAGACGCTACATTAAAAAGTATTCCATTAAATGAACAGTCTATTAAAGATATTTTTGAAGAAATATTATCAATTGATATAGATGATGGTTTTATTTTTAAAATAGATTATATTAAGGATATCAAATTAGAAGATGAATATGGTGGTTATAGAATAAATGTATATGGAGAATATGATAAATTAAAAACTAATTTTTTTATAGAAGTAACAACAGGAGATGTTATTACACCAAGAGAAATTAAATATAAATATAACTCTATATTTGAAGAAAAAACTATTAACATTATGGCTTACACCATTGAAACTATAATAGCTGAAAAGTTTGAAAGTATTATTAGCAAAAATATAACTACTACAAGAGCTAAAGACTTTTATGATATTTATGTAATAATAAATAATCATATTGATAAAGTGAATAAAAATACATTAATTAAAGCTATTGAAAGAACATTTAAGCATAGAAATGTAAATTTTGATATTGAATACATAAACAATATATTTGAAATAATAAAAGATAGTGCTGTATTAAAAGAATTATTTTATAATTATAGTAAAAAACTTAACTATGCGAAAAAAGTAAAATTCGAAGATACAATTAATGCAATAAACGAAATAATTGAAATATTAGAATCAGCATTAGTTATAGCATAATAAAATTAAAGTATGTAAGAACTTTTGGAAGAACTTACATATTTTTTTAAAGTTATAGATAAGCAATAGGAACTTTGATATATTTAAATTTTTAATATAACTCAATTTCTAAAATTCTTTTTAAGTTGTTATAGAAACAAACTTAAAGTAAAGAACAAAGATAAGAATTACATTGTAAATAAGATTACTCAAATAAAAATTTTTTAAAAAGTATAAATTTCGTACAAAATGTACATATTTTTGCTATAATTTCGTACATTTTGTACGAAAAAAGTAGTTTAGATTGGTTACTTGCTAGTAATATGATATTAAGGTGTAACCTAACAGAAAAAAAATGAATCACCACTTAAAGCATTCGTTAATTCTGACAAATTTAAATTATATTTAAGTGATGTAGGTTTACTTAGATCATTATCTAATTTAGACTATAGTGAAATTATTTTAGATAAAAATGAAATATTTAAAGGTGTTTTAACTGAAAACTATATAGCTTGTGAATTATATCCTAAATCAAAAGAATTATATTATTATAATTTTGATAAATATGAAATAGACTTCTTAATAAAAATAAATGGTGATATTATACCAATAGAAGTAAAAAGTGGAAGAAGAACCAATAGTAAAAGTTTAAATGAGTATATTAAAAAATATAATCCTAAGTATAGTATTAGGATATCTACTAAAAATTTTGGATTTGAAAATAACATAAAATCAGTACCATTATATGCAGTATTTTGTATTAATAAATAATATAATTATTGTAATTAGAACTTAATATCTTGAGTTCTTTTCAGGTATTATAAAAGTTAACTTAAAAATATTCTATATATAATTTATAAATTTATTGTATTTAAAAAATATCAAATTATTTAGATATTAAAAAATACTATAGTTAAGAGAGACTTAAAATTCCACTCTAATTCTATAGCATTTAAATTACAAATTAATACATTTTATTCATCTTTTAATAACCAATCTATTATATTTATAACTTTTATTCCATTATAATCATTGTTGATAGACTTATCTAAAGTTAATATTATTTTTTCATAATTGTCTTCTATATTTTCTAAACTTCTTAATTCTCTATTTTTAACTTCCTCATTCATTAAAGATTGAGTAACTTGATAATATTTTATTTCATTAGGGTTTTCAGCAACAAAATCCACTTCATAATCATTACATTTTCCAATATTTACTCTATATCCTCTTCTTAATAATTCTAAATAAACTACATTTTCAAGTAAATGTCCTTCATTTATATTTCTAAAACCAAGTACTATATTTCTTATACCTGTATCTGATATATAATATTTACCGAGAGTTTTTAATAAAGATTTACTTTTTATATCTGTTCTATCAGCTTTATACATTATAAATGATTTTTCCAACATACTTAAATAATTATCAATTGTTTGATGATTTGATTTTTGTACAATTTTATTACTATTTAAATAATCACTTATTTTTGTAGATGAAATCGTACTTCCTATATTGTTAGCTAAATATTTTATTAGATTTTCAAGTAAAGCTGTATCCTTTATGTTATTTCTGTCAATTATATCTTTTTTAACAATAGTATTATATATATCATTTAAATAAGATAGAACTAATTCATCATTATTCTTTATAAGTGTTATTGCGGGTAATCCACCATACTTTAAATATTCATTAAATTTATCTTCTAAATTATTATTATCATAATCATTAAATATTAAAAACTCTTTAAATGATAATGGATACATTTTTATTTCTATATATCTTCCTGATAATAATGTGGATAACTCAGATGATAATAAATATGCATTTGAACCTGTAATATATATATCTACATCAAAATCAATTTTAAAAGAATTTATTGCTTTTTCCCAAGAATTAACATTTTGTACTTCATCTAATAACAAATAAACTTTATCACTTTTAACCCTTTGTTCAACATATTTGTATAAATCTTTATAATTTTTAATATCATCAAACTTTGCAGACTCAAAATTGATATAAATTACATTTTCACTACTTATATTATTTTCAAGTAAATAATCCCTAAACATTAATAAAAGTGTAGATTTACCACTTCTTCTAACACCTGTTATTACTTTTATAAATTCAGTATCTTTTGCATCTATCATTCTTTTTAAATATTTTTCTCTAATTATCATTTTTATCACCTAATTAAATAATACTACAAAAATCAGTTTTTGTAAAGTTTTGCAAATACACTTGCAAAACTTTTTATTTTTAGTTTTTTTGCAAACTACCCTAATTTATCACCATTACTAACTTTTATATCAGGGGTTATTAATACTACTCCATTTTCACTATAAGTACCTAAAACTAATACTTCTGAAATAAAATTTGATATTTGTTTTGGTGGGAAATTAACAACTGCTAAAATCTGTTTACCTATCAAATCTTTTTCTTTATACAACTTAGTTATTTGAGCTGATGAAGTTTTAATACCAATTTCTCCGAAATCTATTTTTAATTTATATGCAGGTTTTATTGCTTTTTCAAACATTTGTGCATCTATTATCGTACCTACTCTAATATCTAATTTAACAAAATCATCAAATGTTATCATTTTTTACCTCCATTTTAATATATTTGTCTTTATAAATTAATCCTGAAAGCATACCTATAATTATAAAATAAATAGGCGCAACTAAAACACTACTAATATTTAAAAATGCTTGAACAGCGTAACCTATAAAACTCATAAGTAATACCCAAACTAATTTATTTTTACTCTTAATTCCATCAATAAATAAATTAAATAATAATGATAAATAAGTAATTAAAGTAAATATACCTTCTGTTACTAATATTTGTAAATATTCATTATGTGCTTTATCACAATATGAATCAACAGATTGTTTATATACATATCCAAAATTATCAATTCCAGAACCTAACCAAAAATATTTAGGAACTATTTTCATAGTATTTTTCCAAATTGTAAACCTACCAGAACCATAATTATCAATTGTTACTTCATTATCATTTCCACTAGAATTAGAAAACAATGACAACGTATTTAAAATATCCCCTTTTATTGTATAACTTTTTTCTATCTTATCATTAAATACTTTACTTACATAAAATTCTGTTACATTACTAACTAGTATAAATGTAACAAAAAATAAACTTAAAATTATGTATACTTTTTTTAAATCAATATTTTTCTTATGTAAAAATATTATTATAAATATTAATAAAAATATTAATGTAAAAAAAGGACCTGTTGATTGTGCGAAAATAAGATTTATATAAAATATTACACTTAAAATTAAATATTTTTTTGAATGATATATTAAATAATACATTATTGAAATACCCAATAATAAAATACAATAACTACCTAACATATTAGGATTACCTGAAAATCCACTAGCCATATAATTAATATTTTCTAATGAAAATGTTTCAACATATTCTCCTCTTACAAAAACTTGTAAAAAACTATATATAAATTGAAATATACCTACTATAAAAAGTATATTTATAATTTTTTTTATTTCTTTTTCTTTTAAACTTCTACTATTTAAAAATAATAAATAATAACTTAATAAAGAAAGCAATCCTTCATTTCTTAAATATGCTCCATATATTGATGTTTTAACATCTACTGCATTTATTGTTACTATTATTCCAAGTATTATTAATATATATATAAAAATATCATATTTAGTTATTTTAATGTTTTTCTTTATCAAATTATATACATATATAAATATTCCTATTGGAATAAACAAATATAATATTTCATAAAAATATAAAAATCCATTTAATATTTTAAAAGGAGAAAATATAAGTTTTAAAAAATATATTAAAGGAGTATATATAATTAAAAAACATATAGAAATAAAATTTATTTTTTGAATTGCTTTTTCCATTTATATAACTCCCAACTATTTTTATATTTATAATTTAATTATATATAAAATAATATCTTTTGTAAAGAAAATTATAAATCAAAAAAAGTAGATTATCTACTTTTTCTCTTGATTATTAAACAAGTACATGTAATTAAACAAATTCCACCTAATATTGAAATTATTATTAAAAAAGTTGGTGTTTTTTCTTTATAAATATCTTTATTAAAATTTATACAATCTTTAATTTCTTCATTATTTCGTACTCTTGATACTACATCACAATAATCAGCAGTATTTTCATAAGATTTTATTGCTTCTGTTAGATTTTCTTTAATTTTATTGTTGAATCCAATAAAGTAATTAGTTCCTATTATAATTAAAGGAGTATCTTCTTTTTTTATATTTAATGCTTTTCTAAGTTTTGTGTTTAATTCTTTATTATTATCAACTTTAATATATTCTGCTCTAACACGATTGTTGTCTTTTAAATGTTGTTCTAAAAATTCTTTTCCTTTATCACAACTATTACAATTATCTTCATAAATGAAATATACTACAATGTTATTGTAAGAAGAGTTAGTTGCAAGTGCCTTTGATGTAGTTGGTAAACATAAAAGCACCAGAAGAAAAAACATATATAATAGTTTTTTCATTTTACCTCCTTATATTTTAAATAAAGGTGTAATGTCGCCATCACACCTTTTTTTTATTCTGAATATACAGTAGCTCCTGTATAATCTTCCCACCATTTGATTCCTTTGTTATAAAAATCAATGATATCTTGTTCAGTAAGAGCTTTGTCATTTTCTGCTAAAAATTCTTTTGGTGCTTTTATGTCAGTTGAATTTACATTTTCAAAAGAAACATTAAATGTATTATCTGAACTTTTTTGACTTGTTTTTATGCTCTTTATATATTGTTCATTATCATCTAGTTCAACTTCAACTTCTACTGTATCATCTAAAGCCCATTCAGCAGAACTATATTTTGAGTTTGAAAGATAATTCTTTTTTACCCAATCATTATATTTGTCTCTATTTAAAGTTGCTATATAAGTATGTGCTTTTCCTTCAGCTAATTTTACTTTATCTATAGCATTGATATAAGTTTCTCCCATAACATCAGTTAGCATTGTAACTTCTTGAATAGTGCGACCTACTTGAATTGGATGAATATATTCCCAATCATTGATATATACTTTTCCTTCTTCATGTTTAGTTTGTTTTCTTGTTACTACACTAGCTTTAGAATTTTCTTTTCCAACATACTTTAAAGAGAATGTATATTCTTCTACATTATCTTTATCAGATATTAAATGAGTTAAACCTAAGTCATTATTAAATTTATAAGTAAAAGCTTCAGTATAACCATTTATATGATTATCTTTTTTTACTGTAAAACTTTTAGAATTTAATGTATTTTGCGCTGCTGCATTAATTTTTTCTTCTAAAGTTTCTACACCACTATAATCAATTGTATATGTATTATCTATTTTTTTATCACCATTATAATCAATAGCAATATTATAAACTTTTCCAGCTTCATTACTAATTTTTGAAGATTTTATAGCCTCTAAGTTTAATTGCATTGTATTAGCACTACTTATTGCTACACCATTATTACTTCTTGAAGAATATAAATATTCCTCGCTATTACCATTTGGGTCTGTAACAGTTACTGTAGATACTCTATCATCAAATTTACTTGATGTTAGTGTCAATGGTAAATAAAATTTACCATCAACACTTTGACTTACTAATCCAGAATATGTATTACCATTTTTAGTTAAACCTGAAATAGTTGCAGATTCTGGAATATTAGAAGATACTATTTTATCTCCAATTTTAAGTGTTGCATTATATGTAACACCTTTTGGATTAGTTTCTGAAGTATGACCTTCAGCATCAATATATTCAATTTTTATTTTATCTTCAAATATAGCGCCTGCTTCGAAAGTGAATCCAGATGCATCATAATCAGTGTCAGTTACATCAATTCCTATTTTAAGAGTTTTATTAAGACTATTAGCCCAGAATGAACCTAAACTAATTTTAGCAGTTGTTTTTTCTTTAGGTGCTTTAATCCTAATACCATATTCATTTTGACCTACAAAAGTTGCAGTTTGTTGCCTAATTTCAATATTAGCATCATTATCAATAGCATTTATATAAATAAATTCTTTTGTTTCTAAAGCCCCATTAAAATTATTCCCTACAATTTTAGAAGAATTACCTATTGCTTTTTCAAAATTAATTATCATTTCAGCATTAGAGCCTTCAAAATTACCAAAGTAAATAATAGTACTTGGATTTTCATGTGTAAATTCGACTAAACTATGCCAATTTTTTCCTCCAGTTATTGCATTTGCACTAACATTTGCTTGATAAGTACTAAATCCTGTTCCTTCAACAGTAATAACATTTTGATTTTCATCTTCAGTACTTGAATTACCTATAATATTAATTTTTTCAAAATGTACATCATCTGAAGATACTTTTATTTTACCCTCAATAGTAGCATAATTCTTAATTCCTTTTGAATTTACTCCAATAATTGTAATATTGTCTTTTTCAATATTTAATTCACTCGTTAATGAAATTTTTCCTTCAACTATAATTACACTATGAACACCCTTTTCACTCACTGCTTCTTTTAATTGTTGCTCATCTTTTACAGTAGTTACTTCTGCGTGGTAAGTTGCTTTTAAATCAGCTCCATAGTAAGTATCTTCTGTTGGTTGTGGAACCTTACCTTTTTCATAGCTTTCAGCTCCTTTTACCCAAGCTTCAATAGTGTAATCTGCTAAAGCATCACTATATGTAGTTAAATATTTTATATCATCATCTGGTTCAATTTTATCAGGATGTTCTTTGTCAAACCATCTTGTAAATGAAATTGGATAAGATGTAGTAACACGGTCTCCACTATAAACTATTTTTATAAAATTGTGTTCCACATCAGGGTCATTATAATAATTTTTGTAATTATAACCCTCTTTGTTAATTAATTCATCTCCAATATAGTTTGAAACTATATCACTGCTTGGTTTTTCATATCTTTTAACTTCTTGCATTGTAATAGGTTTAGAAATTTCTTTTTTAATATTAGTTACATTAACAGTTGCACTATCTTGTGCTTTAACTAAAGGTTTACTATATTTTTCACCTTCATAAGTTATTTCACTTCCTGTGAAAGTTCCTCCTGTTTTAACTTCTATACCAGCTTCTGCACCTGTTACACTAATTTCTAATCCTGTTGATACTAAATTTCCGTTACTTTCAACAACAATTGATGTTTTTGCATTCGCTAATTTAATCGTATCAATAGTTACTCCCATAGATTTTACAGTAAATATTGTGTCAACATTACTTCCAGCAGTTATAGTATATTTTTCATTTCCACTTATTACTACTTTTCTATTAATATCTATAGTTTTATTAACTTCAAAATTATCACCTATAAATATATGTTCTGCCTTACTACTTAATGCATTTTCTAATTCTTGTTGTGTTTTTACAACAACCATATCTGATTCAAATGTAAACTTGTAATCAGTTGGTACTTCTATATTACTTGCAAGTGAAATTCCTTGTTGAGCAGGTGCTTTTACAAGTGTAACTGTTTTTGAAACTTTTTCTGGATTAAATTTCAATGTGAAACTCTCATATCCTTCTTTATTAGCAATTTCTCCTAAAGTTACATCTTCATCAGTTTTATCACCAAAATTTTCTTTTAATATTTTTGAGTATAATTCTTTTGCGCCATCTTGAATAGCTTTCTTTAATTCTGCTTGGTCTTCTATACCATTTTTTGTAAATGTTTTTTCTTCTCCATTAACTGATAATGTTATTTCGTTAATTTCATCTTTTGATAATATATAAGCTATTGCCCCTGGAATGCTTGTATCATTCATTCTTGATAATTTAGTTGTAGGATCAATTACTGTAATAGTAATTTCTCCACTATTTTCTACATAATCTTCGATTTTAAATTCACTACTAAAGTCTTCTGATTTCGAATCTTCTGTTTTATTCAAATCTTCAAGAACATCAGCTATAAATTTATCTGAATACAAATTCCAATGTGGTTCTAAAGTTATATTATCTTCTGTATCAGAAGTAATTTTTGTACCTACAATATTTGTACCTTCTTCATTTGCCCAATAAGCAAAATTATGATATGCATCAGAAACCTCTGGTGTATCTTCTGGTAACATATCTTCTGTAATTGTATCACCATCATATACTGTTAACCCTGTTTTTAGCCCATTAAATGTTAATTTATGTGCTTCTTCAAATTTTAATTCGCTATAATCAATTGTATACTCATCTGGTAAGAAAGCATCTCCATCTCCATCAAAATCGATTTTATATTTAATTTCTTTAGTAGACTTATCATCTAATCTAAATAAAACCATTACCCAACCTTGTTCATATTCTTCAGGAGTTGGCTGATAAGTCTTCTCCTTTCCACTTTCAGTATTTAATATCAATTTCCAAGTATTTTTATAATCTGCAAACCAATCTTCATCTTTTGGAACTGATATTTTAATGGGTACAAAATATCCTTTATTATTTGTAAAACCACTTTGTAAAGTTTGCTCTTTAATTGTACCTTCAATTCCTTCGATATAAGGTTCTCTATCAGGTTGTTCATGATTTAATTTAGCTTTTACTTCTTTTACTGTTGTTGAATCAAAATCATATCCTTCTAGTTCTTCTTTCTCTGGAGAATTATCATCTAAATTTTCTGTATCTAATAAATCGAAACTAGCACCAGAAGAAGAATCTTGAAATTTCAATTCACTATAATCAATTGTTACTTCATATGGAGCATATTCATCATTGTCATCACCATCTAAATCAACTGTAATAGTAAACCATTTTTCACTACCTTTAAGATGTGAACCATCTTCATTAGTTGCTTTTAATGCTTTTAAAATATAAACAGTTGAAGATTTATCAAAGTCACTACCAAAAAGTTTCTTAAAATTATTACTTTCTGCATCATGTTCAAATAAAATATTAATTTTTTTATCTCCTTGAGAATTATAATCTTCGGGAGCATTTGTTAACTTAAGTCCTAGTCCTAAATAGTAAAGTAAACTTCCATTATCTTCGAATGGTGCATCATTACCATCCCAATCACTATCTTCAAGTTTTGGTAAAACTCCACTTACTTTATACTTATTTGGATCTTTATCATCTTTTACTACACTTACGGAATAACCATCTTCTTCATTATACCAACCATCATCGTCATATTGACTCTTATTAGTATCATCTATTGCTACTACAGTAAATAATGATGATTTTTCAAAAGTAAGTTTGCTATAATCTATTGTTACTAATGTAGGTAGATATTCATCACCTTCACCATCGTAATCTACACTGTAATATAATTTACAATTTCCAGAGTTACCTTTGCAATTAGGATCTTCTGTGAATTGATAAAGAATTGTTAAACTATTATCTTCTTTGTCATATTCACTATCCTTAAATGTTTTTTTAATTTTACCATTATTATTTAAAGTTTCATCAGTTAAATGTGATATTTTAACATTTTCAGGTTTTACACCTTCTGGTAATTTAAATGTAAAATCAAAATAGTACCCTGTATTATTAGTGAAAACATTTTCTTTAAGTACTTGTTCAACTAATTTACCTTCTAATGTATAATTTCCAGCAGTTCCAGAAATTTTAACATCTGAATTAACTTCAGATTTATAACCATATCCTTTTAATTGTTCTTTATCAGTTGCTGATGCACTATCAACTTTAACTTCAGCAACTGTTTTTTCTTGAAGTTTTAATTCACTCCAATCAAATGTAATTGTGTATGGAGCATACTCTTCTCCGTCTCCATCCATATCTACTACAATTTCAAATGTTCTATCTGTAGCTTTTTTATCAAGATGTCTTAAAATATAAAGTACATCATTTCCATCAAAAGATTCAGATGTAATAGTTTTACCTTCTTCTCCTTTATGGATAAATTGAACAGTTACTTTATCACTTCCATTAGTTGTTTTATCTAAAGTTTTAATTACAAATGGTAAGTAATATCCTGTTGCTTCATCTTCTTCAAATGGATGTTTCTCACCAAATGATTCTAATATTGGTAATAATCCTGTTACTTTTACAGTTGTTCCTGTAGTATCAAATTTAACCCCAAATTTATCTGGCTTTTTCCAACCATAAGCTTCATCAAGTGCAGTCTCTCCAGAATTATCAATAGATTCTACACTAAACTTAGATGATTTTTCAAAAACTAAGTCTTTCTTATTATAGCTTATTGTAATTTCTTTAGATTCTAAATATTCTTCTCCATCTCCATCCCAATCAACTTTGATTGTAATTTTGCAATCACTTTCACAATTAGGATTTAATTTAAATAAGTCTACAAATATACCTTCTTCATTAAAGTATTCTTTACCAAAAGTTTTAGTTTCATCTCCTGTTACTGTTACTTTAACTCCTTCTGGTACACTTTCTAACTCATCAGGTTTCTTAAGTGTGAATAAGAAGAAATATCCATTTTGTTCCTCTTTACTCCAACCATTTGCGTTAAGAAGTTGTGGTTCAATTTTTCCTGTTAATTTATAATTATTAGCATTTGCACCATCTTGTGTTAAATTATACTTCTTATTAGTTGGGAAAGTATATCCCCAATTTTCTAAAGTATCTAAATCTTCTTGTGATACACCATTAGTAGTATCTGCTAATGTTGCTGTTGAATCTTGTTGGAATTTTAATCCACTTAAATCTAATTTATAATCTACAGGTTCATAGTATTTTCCTTCTCCATCAACATCTACTGTAATAGTTAAAGTTTTATCTTTATCTTTTTCCCATTCAGTAGGATCTACAGGTACTAATACTACTACACCTAGAGTTTTTCCTTCTTCATCTTGTATATCAAAACTATCCCATTTTATTTCTCCATTGTGACCCATACCAGATGTAGTTATTTTTGTTTTTGAACTTGCATTTGGTACTTCTAATACATAAGCAAAGAAATATTTTGGATTTTTATATTTTGCTTGATCTGAAGCACTAAGTGTTATTTTTGTATCTTGTAAAAGTAATCCACTTACTTTTCCATCTTTAAAATCTAATTTTCCATCACCATATGCTTCATCAGCTTTAAAACCTAATGCTTTAGTTAAAACATCTTTATATTCAGAAAATTTATCATTTGAAAGATCTATATTAATTTCTGCCTTAGATTTATCAGGTTGAATTACATAGTCAATATAACTTATGTTAAATTTTTCAGGTAAAACTGTTGTTCCTAAAGCATTTGTTCCTTTTGTCCAACCTGTTGGTTCATAACTGTCATTATAAGTTCTTGTAATTTGATTTATAACCATTTTTTTTGAATCTGTTGGATTTTGTATTTTCAAAGTTGTAGAAGCCAACATAATATCTTCTGTTTTTATGTTAAACTTTGATGTAAATGCATAATCACCAATTATGTAAACATAACCTGCATCTTTTTGAATTTTACTTGCTTCTTTACCTAATTCTTGTAATGTCATTTCACGAGCAAATGCTGGAACTGAACCCATTAAGAAAGTAAATA
>CANRFG010000004.1 GCA_947629815.1 uncultured Bacilli bacterium | reverse complement strand
GAATGTAAAAAAATACAAATTAATTGTATAACTTGTATTTTCTCTTGAATTTTTCCAACATTTACTTTACTTCACCTTAGGGAATGGTATTAGTTTCTATGCAATTTAATATAGTTTTCTAGTTCATTAAAAGGTATTGATTCCTCTAATGTATTAATATAAACATTTTCACATTCATTAAAAAATAAATAAGTTATATCATTAATAATTAGTTTATGTGGTTCTATGTAAGCAATATTAGTTTTAGGAATATTAATTATATTTCCTCGTTCTAATTTTGCTTTAATATTTAGAAACATTAAGATATTTTTAACTTTCTTCTTTAATATATCTTCTATTTCTAGTTTTTCCTTTATTAAATGCACGCCTAATCAACTCCTTTCAAGCATATAAAAAAGGTTAACCGAAATTAACCTTTCATATATTTAAAGTCGATTAGTTCGACTAATTTCCCTATGGTGCCGAAAAAGAGATTCGAACTCCCGACCTACTGATTACGAGACAGTTGCTCTACCAACTGAGCTATTTCGGCATAATTTAATTATAATATAATAAAATTAAAAACACAATAAAAAGATTACATCACTCTGTAATCTCACTATTTATTTCTATCTCTTTATAATCTGTTATATCTTCATACACAGAAAAAAACATTTCCAAAATAACCTTATCTTCTTTTATAGTAGTTTTTAAAATACTACTTTTTATTATATATTCATCTTCATTTAAATTTTGCTTTATTTTATTAATAGATAATTCATATGCTCTATCTATGGCTAACTCTTCAGTTAAAACTTCATCAATTACTTCAGTTTCCCTTTCTTTTAACTTTACAAAATGTATAGGTAAAATACTATTAGAAAACAATATTTTTTCTTCTTTTATACTACTCTTATACTTATTAAAATCAAATAAATTTATATAATTATTTAAAAATTTAATTGAATAAACTGTTTTTGTATTACCTGTTTCTTTTACTTCTTTATATGTAAAAGGGTACTCAACAGTTGTAGAATACCATACCTCTCCATATACTTTACCCGTTGCATCAACTATATTCTTAAGTTCCTCATTAAGTTTAATTTCACCAGATATTATCACATCACCAGGTGAAACATAGTCATTAATATTTTTAATAATTACACCACTCGATGCCTTTACACTTTTTATTATTGCAGACTTTTTAGAAACAACATTTCTTTTACCATCATACTTATCATTTTTTATAATACTCCTTTCTTGAACTCTAACAATATATTTAACTCCAACATTCTCTATCTCAAGCCACTCTATTTTATCTTTGTATTTATCTAATATATTTTGTTTAATAACTTGGATTTCATTATAATCTTTTATAAAACTATACTTTTTTATTCCATAATTTTGTAATTCATTTGAAATAATTTCTCTTATTTCTTTATCATTATGTACAATTTTTATATCAAAAACCATACTTGTTAAAACTTTTAAAATAATATAACAAATAATTATAGAAATAATAAAATAAATATTTTTAATTAATATTTTTTTTAATTTTATTAAACCTTTTTCATCAATAATTGATACATCATAAACAGTTTTCAATTTAATTAAATCATCGTAATCTTTTTTATAAATAGTTATATTTACTTCATTATATTTAACATACTTTAATTTTAAAATTTCAATTTTATTGCTTACCAATCTATGAATAAATCTTTCTATATTATTTCCTTTAACACATACTACTACTTTGCTTTTAATTTGGTAAAATACACTATTTTTCATTTTTACCTCAATTCTATGTTTTTTATTTCTCCACAAATTAATATTTCATCATTCATTAATTTAGAAACAACTAAATTATTTCCTTTTATAATAACAGAACCATCAGAATAATTTATTATTACTTTATCAGAATCAAAATGTCCTATTTCTTTATAATTTACAATATTTACTCTATTTTTTAATAATCTTATTTCAAAATCATCTTCCAATATATAGCTTCTAAGACCATTTATTATTCCCATGGTATCACCTATATAAATATATTCTAATAAATATTAATTAATGAAAAATACAATAATTATTAAGTATTTATAGTAAAAAGTGATATAATAAAATTGGTGATTATAATGAAACTTTTTTTAGCGATTTTCATTTCAAAAATAACTATAATGATTGGTAAATTACTTCATAAAGGTAGTTCAACCCCAGGCGCTATTGCATTAAAAATCGATAAAAATTTAATGAGCAAATTTACACTTCCTAAAACCATTATTGCAGTAACAGGTTCATCAGGTAAAGGAAGCACTTCTAAAATGATTGCAGATGCAATAAGGAAAAGTGGTAAAAGCGTTGTACATAATGAAAAAGGTTCAAATTTAGAATATGGAATTGCCACACTATTAATAGAAAACGCAACATTAACAGGAAAAATCAAAAAAGATGTTTTAGTTTTTGAAATAGACGAAAGATATACAAAAATTGTATTTAAAAATATTAAACCAAACTTTGTAGTTATAACAAATATAACTAGGGACCAACCACCAAGACAAGGACATTTTGATTTAGTATATAGAGAAATTAAAAAAGCATTAACTAATGATATGCATCTAATATTAAATGGTGATGACCCTTATTTACAAAAATTTAACCTTGAAAAAAATTTTAAAATTACATATTATGGAATAGATAAAAATAAATACTCATACACTAAAAATAAATTTTCCAATTTAAATATAAATTATTGTCCTAGATGTAGTTCAAAATTAAATTATAATTTTTATAATTTTGAATATTTAGGTAATTATTATTGTAGTAATTGTGATTTTAAGACACCTAAAATAGATTTTCTTGCTACTAAATTAAATTATGATAAAAACGAATTAATTATAAACGATAAATACACAATTAATAATTGTAGTGATATACTTTATTCAGCATATAATACACTTGCTGCATATACTACATTATCTCTTATTGGAATAAATGAAAATGAAATATGTAAGTATTTATCTTCAAATAAAAAAACAACATATGGATTTTATGAATTTAATAATAGAAAATGTTTTATACTTAATAATAAAAATGAAAACTCTGCTTCATTTAATCAATCTTTATTATTTTTAGATGAAAAAAAAGATAAAAAAACTATAATAATTGGTTGGAAAGAAATCAGTAGAAGATATAATTTTGATGATTTATCTTGGTTATATGATATAGAATTTGAATTACTAAAAAAACATGATATGGATAAAATCATATGTGTTGGTCCAAATAGATATGATATAGCAACAAGAATAAAATATGCAAATATAGATAATAAAAAAATAAAAGTTATACAAACTTTGGATGAAGCAACTGATTATATAAAGAAAAACACTAATGGAAATATATATGCAATACTAAATTTTGATTATGTAATACCATTTACTAATTTAATGAATGGATGTGATAAATAATGAAAATAACTATAGCTAACCTTTATTATGATTTGCTTAATCTTTATGGTGATAGTGGTAATATAAAAGCTTTAGTAAAAAATCTTGAAAATCAAAATATTAAAGTTAATGTTTTAAATTTATCAATAAATGATAACTTAAATTTTGAAAAATATGATTTTGTTTATATAGGTTCTGGTACTGAAAATAATCAAAAACTAGCTTTATCACATTTAATGAAATATAAAGATGAAATTACAAAATATATTGAAAATAATAAATTTTTATTCGCAACAGGTAATAGTATTGAATTATTTGGAAAACAAATAATAGATAATGATAAAATTAATTGTTTAAATATTTTTAATTATGAAAGTATTAAACAAGATAAAAGAATTGTAAAAGAATGTACTTTAAAATGTGAATTTATAAAAAAATCTATAATAGGTTTTGAAAATCATGATTGTATTATAGATAACAATAAATATAATCCTATGTTTAAAGATAAAAATAATATTAAAGAAGGAATTCATTATAAAAACTTTTATGCAACTTACTTATTAGGTCCAATATTAATTAGAAATACTGATTTACTTAAATATATAATTACAAAATTAGTTTTAGAAAAGGATAAAAGTTTTAAATTTAAAAAATTTGATTTTTCACTAGAAGAAAAAGCATATGATACTTATGTTAAATGTATGTCAAAAGAATAGGTTATTCATTATTGAATAACCTTTTTACATATATTAATTATTTTTTTACATACAACTTCTTTATCATAGTTATCATAAACAAATTTTCTTAATTGTTCTGAATCATACTTTTCATGACTTTTTTTCATTTTTTTGATAGCAGTTCTATAACCTTCTACATCATCTATTTCTACTTTTATTCCTCTTTTTTCATTTACTAATTTATTTGGCCCACCACATGCAGTAGTTATTACAGGTTTACCACTTGCAAATGCTTCTAATATTGGAATACAAAAGGTTTCTTTTCTACTTGAAACGCATAAACAATCACTTTTTGATATTATATTTGGTATATTTTCATTAGGAATATAACCTAAAAATTGTACATATTTATTTAATTTTAATTCATTACAAACATTTTTATAATATGATTCATAATCCCCTGTTCCAACTATGTTCAATCTTATATCTTTTATATTATCTTCATAAATTACTTTACTTAATGCTTGTAATAGTATTTCTAATGCTTTTACTTTATAAAAATTACAAATATTTATTAATGTAAAATTTTTATTTTTATTTTGTTTTATTTTAAATTTTTCTACATCTATATAGTTTGGAATTATTTCACATTTTTTACCATAAGACTCTATAACATCTTTTATTTCATCTTGTACCACCATACAGTATTTAGCGTTTTTTATTATTTCTGCATCATATTTTACATATAGTGGATTTGTAAGTACATCTTTACTATGATGATGTATTATATAAGGTATATTTTCTTTTTTTGATATATATAATGCTCCAAGACCAGCAGGTAAAATTGATTCTACTAGTATTATATCTACTCTTCCTATTTTCTTTTCTAATTTTTTATATGCTTTATATGCAGCTTTTTGATACTTTTTATACGACCATTCTAAATTTATTCCTTTAACATTTAATATTGATTTTTGATAAAAATGGAATGGATATTTTTTATTAGTATATCCATCTTGTTTTTTTTCTTTAAATAATTTACTGAATTCTTTTATTCCAACTCTATTTATGTTTAAAAATGATACTTCTACATAATTATTTAAAGCTTCTGCTTGCTTTATAAAATAATTTCCCCATACTTTATTTGTTTCACTTGGATACCAACTTGGTATAACTAATATTTTCATGTTTATTCTCCTCATTTTTATTATAACATTATTATAAAAAAAAGAAAAATTAATTTTGTTTTTGCTATATTAAAAATTATATAAAATATTTCTATACAAAATAGAACTTCACTTATTAAAGTGAAGTTAAAATAAAATTTTATACAAATAATTGAATTACTATCCTTATTTTTGTAAAAAACTAATTATCTCTTATTTTTGCATTACATTTTTCTTGTACTTCATCTATTATTTTATTAAATATTTCTGTTACTTCTAAATCATTAAGTGTACGAGATGGATCGCTAAAAGTTAAAGAATAAGCAATAGATTTTTTACCTTTTTCTATATTTTCACCAACATATACATCAAAAACATCAATATCAGTTAAAAGTCTTCCACCAGATTTTTTAATTTGATTAACTAATTGTTGTGAAGTTACATTTTCATCTACTATAAAAGCTAAATCTTTAACAATTTCTGGATATCTTGATGCTTGTTTATATTTAATTGGTTTTACAGTTTTAATAAGTTTAGTAAGTGATAACTCACATACATAAATTTCATCTTTCTTTAAAGTTGGATGAACTCTACCAATTATTCCTACTTTTTCTTTATCAAGAATTACATTCGCACAAATGCCTGGATGTAAATCAGGTATAGTATCTTTTTCAAATGAATATCTATTTTTAAGTCCAAGATAATCAAGTATATTTTCAACTATGCCTTTCACTAAATAAAAATCGACTTTAACACTATTATTTTGCCAACTATTAGTTATATAATTTCCTTTCATTAAAATAGCTATTTTAGTTTCTTCAGTAAGTGTAGAATCATAAGTCTTACTTATTTCATATATTAAAACATCTTTTACTTTTCTTGCTTTGTTATACTCATAAACATTTAATAAAGATGGTAATATAGTAGTTCTTACAATAGATTTATCTACACTCATAGGATTTGGCAAAACTACATTATCTTTATTATCATATTTAAATAACTTAGACATCTCAGGTGATACTAAAGTATAAGTTTTTGACTCATTTATGCCTAAACTTCTAAGTCTTTTAGAAATCATTTTCCTATATTTTACATCACCTTTATATTCACCCTTTTTAATACTTGCAATAGGTAAAGTAGATACTAAATTATGATATCCATATAATCTACCTATTTCCTCTGCAATATCATTTACATTAGGGTCAATATCAAGTCTTCTATTAGGTATAGTAACCTCAAAAACACCATTATTTACTTTATAATCAAAATCTAATCTTTCAAGTTCTTTTTTTACATCTTCTAAACTTATTTCAATACCTAATATAGAATTTATATCTTTATTTGTAAATGAAACTTTTTTAGGAGTTTTATCGACTTTATCGTGTTTTACAATACCAGAAAGTACTTTAGCATCTGCATATTTTTCTAACAAATGACAAGCTCTATTAATCGCTAAATCGGTATATTCATAATTTAAACCTTTACCATAACGAATTGAAGCTTCACTTTTTAAATTTAAATTATTTGCAGTATATCTTATACTAGTAGCGTCAAATATCGCACTTTCTATTAAAATTGTTTTTGTATTTTCATCTACTTCTGTATTTTCTCCACCCATAACACCAGCTATACAAACAGGTTTTACTCCATCAGTGATAACAATATCACTTGATTTTAAAATTCTATTTTTTCCATCTAAAGTTACAATTTCTTCTTTTTCTTTAGCATCTCTTACAACTACCTTATTACCTAATTTGTCTTTGTCAAAGAAATGTAAAGGTTGACCAAATTCTAACATTACATAATTTGATATATCTACTACATTATTGATAGAACGCATTCCTGCAGATGATAATCTTCTTTTAATAAATTCTGGAGATTCTTTTACTTTAACATCTGTAACCATTTTAGCTAAATAGTATGGGCATTTATTTGTTTCTACTGATAACTCAAAATGATTTTTAATGTCATCACTAATACTATTTGATGATGTAGAAGGAAGTGTTACTTTTTTATTTAATATAGAAGCGATTTCATAAGCAAAACCAATATGATAATAACAGTCATTGTTACGATGTTTATGTACATCTAATTCATATAAAGTATCTTCTAAACCTAAATATTCAAAAGGATTAGAACCAACTATCGCATCATTTCCTAATTCATGTATACCTTTGTTATAATTTTCTTCTGTTTTTTCTTCTAAACCAAGTTCAAATAAAGCACATATCATTCCATTAGACTCTTCACCACGAATTTTTCCTTTTTTGATTTCAAAATCTCCTGGTAAAACTGCACCTGGAAGCGCAACTATAACCTTTATACCTTCTCTAACATTAGGAGCGCCGCAAACAATTTGTAAAGTTTCATTTCCAACATCTACTTTACATATATGAAGATGGTCACTATCCGGATGAGCATAACATTCAATAACTTTTCCTATAACTAAATTATCTATATGATTAGTTATTACTTTTTCTACATTAACTCCTGCTTGTGTTACTTTTACAGCCAATTCTTTTAAATCTTCATTTTCTAAATCTATATAATCTTTAACCCAATCTAAACTAATCATATTACATGTCCTTTCTATCAAATGTTTTTACTTCTCTTAAATCTGTTGAATAAAATGTTCTTATATCGTTTATTCCATATTTCAACATTGCAAGTCTTTCAGCGCCAAAACCAAAAGCAAAACCTGTCCAAACATCAGGGTCATATCCACAATTTCTTAATACATTGGGGTGAACTATACCTGCTCCTGCAACTGTAATCCAGCCTGTGTTTTTACAAATATTACAACCTTGTCCATGACAATTAAAGCAACTTATATCTGTTTCTACTGATGGTTCTGTAAATTGATAATAACTTGGTCTAAATCTTGTTTTACAATCATCACCAAATAATCTTTTAGCTATTAAATCAAAAGTTCCTTTTAAATCTGACAAACTTACATTTTTATCTACAAGTAGGCCTTCTATTTGCATGAATTGATGTGAATGTGTTGCGTCATCATCATCTCTTCTATATGTTTTTCCAGGACAAATCATTCTTATTGGAACTTCTCCTTTTCCTTCAAGCATAGTACGAGCTTGTACAGGTGAAGTTTGACTACGAAGTAATATTTCCTCATCTTTTATGTAAAATGTATCTTGTGCATCACGAGCTGGGTGTCCTTTTGGTATATTTAAAAGTTCGAAGTTAAATTTATCTTCTTCTATCTCAGGTCCATCTACTACATCATATCCCATAGACATTAATAAATCTTCTACTTCTTCTACTATTTTTTCTAATATATTAGGAACACCCGAAGGTATTTTTGTTGATGGAAGTGTTATATCAATACTTTCATTATTTAATTTTTCATTTAATAATTTTGTTTCTATTTCACTTCTTTTTTCTTCTATCATAGTTGATGCTTTATCTTTTAATTCATTTAATTTCGCACCAAAACTTTTCTTTTCTTCAACAGGCAAAGAAGATAATTTACTAGTTAAAGAACTAATAATACCTTTTTTACTCAAATACTCTATTTTTACATCATTTAATTCATTTAGATTTGTAACTTTCTTAATTTTTTGTTCTAATTCTTTTAATATTTCTTCATTATTCATAATATCCTCCTATTAAAAAAATCACATCCTATTATAAGGACGTGATTACGTGGTACCACCTTAATTCGTAGATTATACTACCTCATTAACTAAAACGCGTTACCGTTATAACTTTGCATTATAAAGTTCAGAAAATGAATTCATAAAATGTTATTACTAGATTCACACCTACACTAGCTCTCTTTAAATAACTTATTTTATTACTACTTTTTCGTCATAACTTTTAACTATTAAGTATTATATCATAAACTAATTTTATTTCAAGGTTTAAGTAAAGAAAAAGAAAATAATAAGTGCGAAAACAAATAATAGTATTCCAAATATAAATGGTATATTTGAATCACTTCCCTTTTTTTGCGTTTCTATTGCGTCATCATATAGCTTTTCTTTTTCATACCATCCTCTTGCATAAGCTTCAGAAAATTTCTCACATCTTGGTTGATTTCCAAAAACATTTTTACCTATTTTGGAGCATTTGCAATAACCTGGTGCTTTCTTATCATTTGGATTAAAATATGTACAATCAGAACAATACTTTGACATTACTTCCACTTCACTTTCTTAAAATATTTACCAACTTCTACTTCTTTTCCAATAATACCCAAAAATATAATAAATCCAATTAAAGATAATATTTTTCCTTGTAACAATAATGGAGAATTGTATATTATTTTTATTGTATGTTCTCCTTCTTCTATTGGAAAACCAATAAAAGCTTTGTTTACTAATTCATAATCTGTTTTTTTATCATCTACATATATTGTAAAACCTTTGTCATATGGTATTGTCAAATTAAAGTAACCTTTTTTTGTTACATTTATTGTTCCTTCTATTTTATTATCTTTAATTTGTGATATATTAAATTTATCATAATCTTTTATTATTTTATCATAATCAAGAGTATAAACATTTAAATTTTCTATAATAAAATTGCCTTTACTAAATTCTACTTTAATATTTTGTAAATTTTGTTCTGATATTACATAATGAAACGTATTGTTATTATTTGGATAAATCCATGTATCACAAGTAATACTATTTTTTATTCCATTTATTGTAATTGCTACTTCTTTTTGTGAACAATCATTTGGTTTTACTCCATCAAAAGAAATAATCAATATTTTATTTTCAAGGGGTCTATTTAATTTTATATCTATTGTTCCTTTTTCTTCTACTGTTATTGTATATCTAGATGTAGATTTGCGCATTTTTATTCCTTGTTTTTTACTTGTATATCGTAAATTAACTTTTTCTATACTTGTATCATATTTACCATCAACTTCTTTATCTACTATTGTATTATTTATAAGTGCTTCTAAATTGTATGGATATTCTAAATTATTATAATATTCTTCACTCATCATATTACTATTTACAAATCCAAGTGGTAATACATTTTTATTTTCATATAGTTTTATTCCATCAACTTCATTTTTTAAATTATATCCAATTAGGTTAGTATCTATATCACTTATTAAATATTTATTTCCCATATATGTATCAAATAATATATTATTAGTTGAGCCTAATAGGAAACTATTATAATATGGATTGCTTACATTAAATTCATTTCTGACAAAATTATAATATTTATTATTATATGTTGATGAATATATATTTGTTGTATAGTATTTTGAATTATATATTTTATTTACTGTATAATTTGAATTAACTAAATTGTTTACTCTATAGTTTGTATCTATATCTTTTAATAATGTTTTAGAATCTATATTGAATATTTTATCATATTCATCAAAACTCACATAATCTTCTGTAAAATTCATATAAAAACCAGAAAATAAACTTAATAAAACAACAGGTATATAAACTATATATGGTCTTTTGAATCTTTTAAATAATATTAATATTAATATAAATACAAAAAAGTCAAGATAATATAATATTGAATCTGTTTGACTAGCTAGCACTAAAATGTTTGCGATAAACAAAAATATTACAAAATTTTCTATTTTTATTTTATTTTCAGTTAAATTTTTTAAAAATAGTCCTATCATCATACATACAAGCGGTATAAATGGTATAAATACTTTTGCTCTAAAATAAAGCCCTCCATTTAATAGACATGTAAATATTGGAATAAAAAATATTAAAAATAAAGTAATTCCTAAAAATCTATAATTTTTTTTCTTTACATATATAAACCATAATATAGAAATAAATGCGATAGCTGTTAGTCCTAACGAATATGCTCCATATAATATTTTAGTAGGTTCAATATCAATTATAAATAAACTAAGTAAATCATAATTACTACCTATTCTAGTTTGTAATATTGTATAAAAGACAGGTAATAAAAGTATTGAACTCATAAGTATTGAAACTAATATATTTAAAACATAAAATAAAATTTCTTTTAAAAATAATTTCATATTTATTTTTTTTCTTACTTTTATTTTTTTGAATATAAAGTAACAAATAAGTACAATTATTCCACCTACACTATAATAAAAGCTTGTCATTATCATTAAAAATACACTTATTATAAGTAATATTTTTTTATTTTTATTTATGTATGAATCTGTTCCTATAAGTCCAAGTAGTAAAAAAGGTATATAATTTACAAACATTATATGTCTATGCATTTGAAATATAATCGGTCCTGCTGTTATAAATATTATTGATGTAATTAAAGATAATTTTGATGTAAATTCATTACTTCTAAGCCATTTATAAAATAAAACTATTGATACAAATAATATAATTATATTTATTCCTATAATATAGTAACGCATTTCTATAAAAGGCAATAAATATGAAATTAGTATTATAGGGTTTAATAATCCATAATAAGCAAAATTAAACATATTTTGCCCAGCTCCATAATTTAATGAAAAATTAGGTATTAAATTACCTGTATCGTAAAAAAGTTGTCTAAAGTATTCTGGGAATATTGTATGTTGATTTAACCAATCAGTATCTGACCCAAATAAATTGAATCCTGTTGGTATTACTATTATTAAAAGTAAAATTAAAAATAATATTAATATGTTTTTATATTCACGTTTTAACATTCCCAACACCTCTTTAGATATTATAAAAAAAAAAGTAATAAAAATCAATTAAATAATATAATTACTTAATATTTTTATTACTAATTTATTAATTTTTTTTAATTTTATAACTTCTTAAATAAAATAGTTAGTATAAAATCACATATCATTAATACTACAAGTATATAGATTAAAAAGTTTGGAATGTATTTTAATATTTTATCTACTATAGGTTTAAAAATATAAACGAACGCTAAAGAAGCAACTCCCCAAAGTAAAGCCATTTCTAAACATATATATTTACCAATATTAAATTTACAATTTGAATAGTCCCAATATACTACATTAAATATTTTTTCAATTAATATTCCACCTGTTAATTCTAATATTGTAAGTATTAGCATGCATATTGTAAATATTAAAAAAGCTTTTAGAATTTTATTGTTTATTTTTTTAGATACGATTTTATCTACTAAAAGTATTAATATTGTTCCAAATCCATATACTATTGTCCATGGTCCATATAATATACCACTTTTGCCACCAAAGTTACCATATACGAATGATTCTATTATAAAACCGAGTACTGATGTTATAAAGAAATATTTTGCATAATACATAAAATCACCATTATTATTATGATTTCATTATGTTTTATTATGCAAAAAATGACCATTTGGTCATCTGTGTCTTACTTTCATACTTGCTCTATCTTCCATATATTCTTTTAATCCATCTAAATTTTCATCTGTGCCAATTACTTGACCTTTAGTTGGAACAGAATGTTCAACCATTCTAAAATATAAATCTGGAAAAGCTGAAAGTAATTCAATCATAACTTCTGTATAAGAAGTTGTTATATTGTTTCCTCTTCTCTTTTCGTTTAATCTGTTGTTTGCTAATGCATTTGCCTTATAAAACCCCATTATAATTGTACCCCCGCTTCTACTAATTTATTAAGTAAAATTTTTGAATCGTTATTTATGTAAGAATTAAACATATTATCAGAACCAACTATTATTGATACCATGTTAGCCATTATAGCTTCCTCTGGATAAACTTGTATTTCTCCACTATTACCAACTAAATAATTAGCCAAAACCTCTGTATAACCTATATTTAAAGATTCTAATCTTCCATCTGTATCAAATCCCATATAATAGTTTGTAGCAGATATCATGTTAATAAGTTCAAACATTAGTACATGACGCATATCATATGGTTTTTCCATTTCTTTTGTATTCAAATATAATATGTTATTTTTAAAATCATACATTGATACATCATCATTTAAAAATTTATCATTTTTTTGTATTTTTAATGTTTTTAGGCGATTATTTAAGTTTTGTAAATTTACTTTTGGAAATTTGTCATTAAATATTACTACTAATTCAAATAATCTTGCTTTAACTTCTCTTGTTAAATTCAAGTTATTATCTAAAGAAATTCTTATATCCTCTAACATATTAGTCACCTACTATTAATTTTAACATAACTAAAAAAATAAATCTACATTTTTATTGTAGATTTATAAATAAAGTTACAAACAAATATTATTTTAAATCACTATTATTATATATAAAGTCAACAATATTAATATTATTGATACCATCAATATTTTTTTGTAATATTAAATCAGAAACAAATAAATTATATATTGAAAATACTTTAAAGTCAAGTTATCGACCAATTTTAGCACTATACTATCAATTTTTGGTCGATAACTGACATTTTTTTATAAATTTTTTATTAAAATAAAGTTAATTGACTAGATTCTTCCATGCCATCTAAAATACCCATAGATTTCATTTTTTCTATCAATGTTGTAGATATTTTAGCTCTTCTTTGTAGGTCTTCTATACTTAAAAATTCTTTCTTTTCTCTTTCCTCAACTATATTTTGAGCAACTGTATCACCAAGTCCATCTATAGATGAGAAAGGTGGATAAATTGATGTTTCATCTGCTACATCCCAAGTACTTGCTAAACTCTTATTTAAGTCTACAGGTAAAAATTTAATATTTCTTGCTGTTGCTTCTAAACTTACCTTTAAACTTTCTAATTGACCATTTTCTTTGTTAGTAGCATCATAACCTTTATTTTCTATTTCAATTATTTTATTTTTTATATCATCGTATCCCTTTATCATAGTTTCTACATCTACATCTGTTGCTTTAGAAGTAAGCCATGATGCATAAAAGTATACTGGCATATGCACTTTATACCAAGCTATTCTAAATGCACTAATGACATATGCAGCAGCGTGTGCTTTTGGGAACATGTATTTTATTTTTTGACATGAGTCAATAAACCATTCTTCGATTCCAGCATCTTCCATCGTCTTTCTATGTAAAGCCCATTCATCTGGTGATTTGCTGGCTTTTCCTTTACGAACAAATTCCATTATTTTAAATGCTTTAATTGGTTCAACACCTTTATACATTAAGTAAACCATAATATCATCACGACAACCTATTACTTCTTTAAATGGAACAATATTATTTTTAATTAATTCCTGTGCATTTCCAAGCCAAACATCAGTACCATGAGATAAACCTGAAATTTTTACTAATTCAGCAAATGTTGTTGGTTTAGTTTCTTCAACCATACTTATTGTAAATGGTGTACCAAATTCAGGTATACCCAATGTTCCTGTTGGACACATAATTTGTTCATTTGTAACACCTAACGCTGCAGTGGAAGTAAATATACTCATAGTATCTTTATCATCTAAAGGTACTTTTAGAATATCTGTTTTAGTTAAATCTTGTATCATACGAAGTTGAGTTGGGTCTGAATGACCTAATATATCAAGTTTTAATAAATCTTGGTCGATTGCATGGTAATCAAAGTGTGTTGTTCTCCAAGGAGAAGTTGCATCATCTGCCGGAAATTGAAAAGGGGTAAAATCTGAAACATCCATATAATCTGGTACAACTACTATTCCTCCAGGGTGCTGTCCTGTTGTTCTTTTAACTCCTGTACAACCTAAAGCAAGTCTTTCTACTTCTGCAGTACGCAAAGATACTCCTTTTTCTTCACAATATCCTTTTACAAATCCAAAGGCTGTTTTATCTGCAACAGTACCAATTGTACCTGCTCTATAAACATTATCAACACCAAATAGTACTTTAGTATAATCGTGAGCAGAAGCTTGATTTAAATCTGAAAAATTAAGGTCTATATCAGGTACTTTATCTGCATTAAAACCTAAGAATGTAGCAAATGGCATATCTTGACCATCTTTATACATCTTTTCGCTACAATTTGGACACATTTTATCAGGCAAATCGAATCCTGATGAGTATGTTGCACCTAATGCTTTTCCAGATTCATCTTCAAATATACTTGTTCTACATTTTAAACATCTGTAATGTGCGGGAAGTGGATTTACTTCTGTTATCCCCATCATAGTAGCAACAAAAGACGAACCAACTGAACCACGGGAACCTACTAGATATCCTTCATCATTGGAGTGTTTTACAAGTCTTTGGGCAATTAAATATATAGGGTCAAATCCACCACCTATTATTCCACCTAGTTCTTTTTTTACTTTCTTTTCTAGTAGTTCATCACTAAATTCTTCTTCACTCCAATTTTCTTTTAAGTAATTCCTTATTGTTTCTTTTACTGAATCAAATCCTTTTAATATGTTTTCATGTAAGTTTAAAAATGTATTTTTTTCTATTTCTTCTTCTGTCATATTTGGATTTTCAAGTTTTATTTTTTCATTCCAACATTTATATACAATATCACCATATAATTCTTTAGCTATTCTTTCTTCTATATTATATGGCAAATTATCTCCATACCATGATTTAGCTTTTGAATAAACAAGTTCTGTTACTACACTTGGACAATCAAGATAAGACTTACCATCATCACTTTTTACCCTTGGTGAAAAAGGTATTCCGCCTGTATCTATTATTACTTCTATTTCTTCTACCATGTCTAGTACTTTATTTGTATTTTCAACAACTATTTCATAAGCAAGTTTTTTATCTAGAAAACTAAAATCTTGTAACATTTCTTCTGTTGTTCTAAAATGTTGTGAAGGTATTTCTGTTATATTTTTTTTACAAAGTGGGTGTCTTCCTCCACCTGGAACTTTTTGATTTATAATTATTTCTCTATATATTTTATCTTCTCTATCAAAATGATGTACATCTCCTGTTGCGACTATTATTTTTCCTGCATTTTTTGTTTCTTCTATTATTTTTTTAATATGGTTTTGTAGTTCTATTTCATTATTAAAATCTCCTGTTTGAATTAAATGACCATATACTTCTGGAGGTTGAACTTCTACATAATCATAAAAGTTTATAATGTTTGTTAATTCTTGTCCTTCTTTACTTCTTGCTTCTATAAATACTTCTGATTCATAACAACCACTACCTATAAGTAAGCCTTCTCTTAATTCTTCTAATTTACTCCTAAGTATTCTAGGTGTTTTATATAAATAAACTGTATTTGCAAGTGAAATTATTTTAAACAAGTTTTTAAGTCCTTTTTTATTAACTGCTATCGCATTAAAATGAAAAGTTCTACCAAATTTATGTATTTCATCTTTTGATATTAGTTTATCTAAATCACTTATTTTTTTAAAGTTTTGAGCAGTTAATTTTTGTAACATTTTGTGGAATACATATGCAGTACCTTGTGCATCATAATCTGCTCTATGATGTGCATCTTCGTCCCATTCAACATCATATCTTTTTACTAAAGCTGATAAACTATGACGAGCAAATCCTTGGTCTAATGTTCTTGATAATTCTAATGTATCAATTACTGTATTTTTAAATTGTCCAATATTGTATTTTTTCATTGACATTTCTATAAATGAAATATCAAATTTAGCATTATGAGCAACCATTGGTAAATCACTTGCCCACTCTAAAAATTTGCGTGTTACAGTTTCTTCATTGTCTTTACCTTTTACCATTTCATCAGTTATACAAGTAAGTTCTGTTATTTTATCTGGTATATGTCTACCTGGGTCTATTAATTCATCAAATCTATCGATTATTTCTCCATTACATATTTTAACTGCGCCTATTTCTATCATTTGGTCTTCTCCTGCTGCATTAAATCCTGTTGTTTCTGTATCAAATACGACATATGTAGTTTCTTTAAGTGGTAAATCAGTAGGTCTTACTACAACATTAACTGTATCATCTACGAGCGTTAATTCTGTTCCATATAAACCTTTAAAATGTTTATCTTTATCTTCTATTTTTTTATTATAAGAATTTATTATTCCATATGCAATTGGAAATGCTTGACAACCATTATGGTCTGTTATTGCAACTCCTCTATATCCCATATCAATTGCTCTACTAACAAGTTCACATGTATGTTTTCCTAAATCTACTTTAGTTAATCCATCCATTTGACTCATCATAGTATGTGCATGTAATTCAACTCTTTTTATTTCTGCTTCATCTTTTCTTGGTTCTATTACTTTATCTAATATATTTATATCTCTTGCATTTAATACTAATTCTTTTGAGTATATATCATTTTTTGTATATCCTCTTATTTTATAGTATTTTCCTTCTTTTAATTTACTTTTTAATGTATTATATTCTTCATCATCTTTTGAAAATATTTTACAATATATACTATCAGTTAAATCTGTTATTTTAAGTGTTATTATTTTAAAATTTGATTTGCTTGATTCGAAATAATCTATTCCAAATACATTTGCATCTACTGTTACATCATCTATTTCTGTTTTTATGTTTCTTATATCAGTTGCAATAGAATCTATTGTTCTTCCTAAAACAACATTAGGACTATCTTCTGTTTTTACTCTTCTATGCATTCCATTATATTTTTGTTTTGGTTTTTCTTCAACTATTTCTTTTTTTATTTCTTCTTTAGGTATTTCTACAACTAAACTTTGTTTTACTTCTTCAAGTAAATCCTCATTTAACGAAGGATTTATTTTTATATTAGTTTTTATATTGCCATATCCTACAGAGGAAAATAAATTTTCTAAATCTTTTGTTATTGTTTCTAATTTCATTTGTTCTGCTATATTCGCACACTCTATATATAATTTTTCATCTTCTAAGTATGCATTATAGTCTATAAATGTTTCTAATAATGGATTTTCTTCTTTTTTATTTGTTATTATGTATTTATAATAATCTTTTATTAAATTTAAATCTTTATTTAAAACTTCAAATTTTACATCTACATTTTCTACTGTTTTATATCTTTCTTTTAATAATTTTATAAATAAATCATATATATTAACAGGTAATATGTTTTTTATTTGTATTATAAAAACATATGAATCTTTATTTTTATTAGAAATTATTTTTACTAAATTTCCATCTTTAAAATATTGGTAGTTTTCTATTGGTAAATTTATTTGTTCTAATAAAAGTTTTAATTTATCATGCATACTTATCACCTTAATAAGTATATCAAAAAAAAAGCATTTTAGTAAATGCTTTTCAATCCTTTTATAAAAGATTTTTATTATTGCCATTCTCCACTATATACATAGAATTTTCCATCACTTTGTTTTTTTAATGTTATTTTATATATAGCAATATTTCCCTCTTTTTTTAATTTAGCAATATCACTTTCCATATTATCATTTGATACTTTATACTCTTTTCCTTTTGAATCTACTGTCAAATATTCACATTCTTCATTACAAGCATAATTAACTCCATATGAGTACCAATATATACTTATTTCATTTTCATTATCATGTTCTTGTTTATATAATTCAATTCTATTTTCATATGGTGTATCTCCTACCATAATACTACCTTCATTATACATGTTTGTCTCTGAATCATATGTTAAGAAACTATCTTTTTCATTTCTAATATCCATGTTTTTATACTCAACATCTGGTCCAAAAATTTCTCTAAAGTGTTCCTCTACTTGTTTTGCATCAAATGAACCATAAGAAGTATTACCAACTACTTTATCCTCATAATAATTGAGTGTAGAAATAGCTAATTCTAGCATATTAACAAGTCTATTTTTGTTATTTGGATTAAGTGCTTTATCACAATCAGTGTTAGTCTGTGTCTCTCTAGTTGGGCACATAGAACCATCTAGCATTTCAACGATTCTATTTATATGATTTTCATTTTTTAAATCTTCATTGTTAGGGTCATTTACATCACTATAATAAATTTTTTTTAATCCACTATTTGTCTTAACAACTAAAAGTGCGAACATGCTATCATCATTATATATATAATTTAAACCAAGTATATTTTTATCATTTAAAATGAAATACATATCATCAATGCCATTACCATTTTGTAAACATTCATCATCACAGAAATATAAGTTACCAGATTCTGTTAAAAAAACAAGTCCATAAGTAAATCCATAGGAAAATGAAGTACCATAAAGAATTTCTTCGTTTAATTTTATAGTTTTTTTATCACTATTCTTACAATTGTAGCATATTGTATTAGAATCTTCAAAACCATAATAAATATTTATCCATCTGTTATCGTCTGACAATGATGGTTCATATGATAAAATAGAATACTTTTCTAAAAATGCTTTTTCTTCCTCAGAAAGATTTATTAAAGAGTATTGACTATTTCCTAAAAATTCATTCCCATTCGTATTTCCCTGATTACTATTTTCTTCAGTATTTGTTGAACTATTTACTTTATCATTATTAATAAACTTATCATATACTATAAAACTTAATGCTGCTATTAATAGTATTGTAAGTATTACTATTAATATTACTTTTAATGTATTTTTGTTATTCTTTTGATTACTTATATTGTTATTTAATTGATTGTTATTTTCTTGATTTACATTTTGCTGATTATCACTTTCATTTAAACTATTATTTACTGAATTATTAATTTCATTTAAATTATTTTCTTCATTCATTTTAATTCACTCCTTTTTTGTACAATTATATTGTACACTCCCCCCCCCAATCTTTGTCAAGTTTGGGGTTATTTTCTTTACAGATTTTGTGTAAATTGGAAAAAGAATGACTATTGCCATTCTCCACTATATACATAGTATTTTCCATCACTTTGTTTTTTAAATGTTATCTTATATGTATCTAATTTATTTTGTTTCGCTAAATTTATTATAGCAGAGTTTACAATATCAATATTATTTGTTCCTGTCCACAACACTTTATCATAATTTATCATTTCAATCTTAGCTGGCTCTTCACAGGGATTAAAAATTCCAGATTGGAAATAAACAATTATTTCATCGTTACCTTCCTCTACTTTCGTTATAATATTGAAAGACATTGAACAGGTATCTCCTCCACAACTACTATTTCCCCAATATCTCTTTGTATTAGCATCATATTTATATGGTGTGTAGCAAGGAATGCCACCTTTTGTATCTATATCCATATTTTCAAATGGTGTTTCATATCCAAAAATTTTTTCGTATGTCTTCTTGACTTCTTCTTCATTTATAGAAGTATTATAATATTCATCACCAATTGTCAAAGTGCAGTCTTTACAATCTGGATTGCTCTCCCCAGATTCATTATATTTGTCCGTTAATGAAAGAGTAAACCACATCTTATCATTCTTAGTCATATTTGAAACATTAAAATTGGTTGGAGATACTATTCCATACGAACTACCAATCCAATTAACATAACTAAATGGAAATGTAAGATTTTTTATCAAATCTTTTTCCTTATCACTAATCATGTACTGCAAATTTCCATCAACAACAATTGAAGAATTATTGGCATTGTCATTTTCCTCTATATTTTGTTGATTATTATTCTCTTGATTATTGTTTTGTTTATCATCATTTGCTTGAGTATTATTTCCCTGATTACTATTTTCTTCAGTGTTTGTATTACTATTTACTTCATCCTTATTGATAAACTTATCATATACTATAAAACTTAATGCTGCTATTAATAGTATTGTAAGTATTACTATTAATATTACTTTTAATGTATTTTTGTTATTCTTTTGATTACTTATATTGTTATTTAATTGATTGTTATTTTCTTGATTTATATTTATCTGATTTTCATTTTTATTTAAACTATTATCTACTGAATTATTAATTTCATTTAAATTATTTTCTTCATTCATTTTAATTCACTCCTTTTTTACAACTACATTTTACACTATTTTTATACCTATATCAAATTCAAACTTATGATTTTTATATGGAAATGTAACTTTGATAAATCTATACAAATGAAATTTTACTTTTAACTAATTTTTTTAATAACTTTAAATTATATTTTTGTTTATTATTACTAAGAAGTACATTATCAAATACTTCCCATATTGCTCCCCAACCTACTATTAAAAATACTTCAGAAATTAGAAACTCATTTTTTATTTCTACAAAGTGTGAAATAAAAATAAGTATTATTCCTAAAATAGACAAAAAAATTCTTTTTAAGTTATCAAATTTATTATATATAAGTGTTTCTTGTACTTGTAAACCAAAATATTGTCTAATCATATCAGTTATATCATTTATTTCTTTAGAACTTAATTTAAAACTAGTTTTAATGTTTATTACAAAATTATTTTTAAGTGTCATTCCTAAACTTTGGGAATGAATATAATTACCTAAATCTTCTGATAATTTAGTATTATCAAATTTATTGTAAAAATCATTTTTATTATCTATAGTTATATTAATTTCATTCTTCATACTAATCTCCTTTATTTATTATAAATAAAAACCTATCTTTTCCTTGTAAATCTTTTTCTACTATTATTTTTGATGTTGGAAAATATATTTTAGCTATCTTACTTATTGCTGAAGCTTGAGTGTATCCTATTTCAAAAGCAATAATACTTTTCTCTTTTAAATAACTACTACACTTACTTATTATCTGTTCATAAAAATATAATCCATTATCTTCAGCATAAAGAGCAATGTGTGGTTCATTATTTTTAACTATATCCATTATTTCTTCATCATAACTTATATATGGTGGGTTGCTTATTATAACATCATATTTATCATGTACATTGTTAAATAAATCACTCTTAATAAAATTTATTTCACAATCATTTTCTTTTGCATTATTAATAGCAACTTCTAAAGCTTCATCTGATATATCTATTGCAGTTACATCTGCATTAAGCTTTTTTTTCAAAGCTATGGAAATACAACCACTACCTGTTCCTATATCTAAAATATTTATCTTTTTATCAAACATTTTATTTATATAATCGATTGTTATAGAAACTAATTGTTCTGTTTCAAATCTTGGTATTAAAACATTTTTATTGACATTTATTTTATATCCATAGAAATCTACATTACCAACTATATATTGTACAGGAATTCCTTTTTTTAATTTTTTTATTCCTTCTTCTAATTCATCACTAGGTAAATATTTTTTCAAATATTCTATATCAGTCATAATACCACCATTTTAATTATAAAAAAAAATATTGAAATAATCAATATTTTTATCCATGGCGTCCTCCACCAGAACTATGGCCTACACCACTACTTCCACCAGAAGAATGAGAACTTCCTCCACCAGAACCACCACTTGATGAAGACATTACATAACTACTAGTATGAGAAGTTATAAAATTATCTTGTTTGTTCGTATAGTTAATTGTACTCTTATCTAAATATTCTGTTGCTTTTTTAGCAGTAAAGACCATTTTATTTTTATGTACCATTATTAAAGTAGAGATTAAAGTAATTATTCCAGATATTAATATAACAGGTATAAATGGCACTCTATATATTTTATATAAATATCCATCTTCATTTACTTTGTATCCTTTCATTTCATTTGGTATTCCTGAATTATAATATGAAGTCATTCTATTTATAAATGTATCAATTCCATCATAATAATACCCACTATGAAAATCACTATATATATAATCTAAGGTTCTTTCTAATCTATTATATGAAAAATATAATTGTGCATCCCCAAATGTATATATATTAAAATAAGGATCCTTTTCATATGTATTTCTTAATAGTAAAACTCCACTATAATTTTTAAAATCTATTCCAAAATCATTATAGTCATAAAAATCAGCAGCAAAGTCTTCATTTGTTTTATCACTATAATATGGTAAATCTACTGAAACAAGAACCATATCTATATTTGTTTTACTTATAAATTTATTTATTTTATCATATAATTCTTTTTCTTCTTCATCTGTTAATATATCAGAATAATCATATATTTTTTCGCTTGCATCTACTTTATATGTGTTTAAAACATTTGATAAATTATTAGAATTTATATTCCATTTTTTATTTACACCATAATTATTAAGTTGTTGTCTATCAAAAGTTTGTGTTGATGCATTAGATATTGTAATACCTGTAAAAAATACTATAAATAAGCATATAATTTTTTTAATTGTTTTCATATTAATACCCTCCACCTAAAAATATCAAGTAACTAACTAATATACAAATTAAAACAGATATTACAAAAGTTATTATTCCATACACTACTGCTTTTGTTTTATCAAGAGGTATATTACCTACAAACTCACCTGTTTGACCATTCATTGCGAAAAGATACATTTCATTTTTATACTTTACATTAACCATCCAAACAGGAAGTAATATATATTCTGTTTTTGTAATAGAAGGAGATAAAGTATTTTGAGTAACAACTTTTGATGTATATCCTAAACTATCATTCATCATTATTTCTTTAGCTGATTCTAAACTTCTTTTTTTAGCATCTTCAAATGCTGTATCTGAATTTACATCGTATTTTTCAGCATAAAATCCTGACAAATAAGCATGATTATATTCTGTTAAATCTTCATACCTAAATGGTTCTATTGTATTCATAATATCGTTTGCAAATCTAGTAGAGCCATCTACAGGTACACCATAAAATTCCATAGACCCTGCTCTATATAATTTATATATACTTGTTTTTGTATAATGAGTATTTCCAACAGTCCATGTGCTTATTTTTTGTGCATCACAATCTAAGTTTCCTTCTACTTTTATGTCATATAACCAAAATGGTATATAAATTCCTCTTATTTTTTCTATGTTTTTTTCGCTTACAAAATCTTTTGGAACTAGAGGTTTTCCTTTCGCTAATTTTTTAAAGGCTTCTATTGCTTGTTTTTTTTCTGTTTTAAAAGGTATTATTCTATTTGGTGCGAATTTATTTGATAATTTACTTTTAAGTATAGCAGTATTTCCACAATAAACACAAAATGTTGCAGCTGTTTGTTCATCTGCAATTATTTCTGCTCCACAATTATTACAATGATATGAAACATGTGAAATATCTACATCGTCTTTATTTTCATTTGCATTATTTTTAACAGAACTTGCATTATTATGTTTTTGTAATTCTTCTAGTGTAAATACACCATCACAATATTTGCAACTCCATTTTCCTATTTTAGGGTCAAAAGCAAGGGTAGCGCCACAATTTGGACATTTATTATCTAACACTGCTTCTCTTTTACTCATACTATCACCTACTATATAAAATTATACCACATAAATTAAAATGACAAAATATTTTGTCATTCTCCTCTTAATTTTCTATTTTGGTCTTCTACTATAAGTGCATCTATAACTTTACCTATTTCACCATTCATTACTCTATCAAGAGTATTTAATGTAAATCCAATTCTATGGTCTGTTACTCTATTTTGTGGATAATTGTATGTTCTTATTTTTTCTGAACGGTCACCTGTACCTATTTTACTTTTTCTTTCTTCTCCTAATTCTTTTTCTCTTTCTTGCATTTTTAAATCATATAATCTAGTTTGTAAAATTTTAATAGCTTTTTCTTTATTTTTTATTTGACTTCTTTCAGTTTGAGAATAAACAACAATTCCTGTTGGTATATGTGTAAGTCTTACTGCTGAATCTGTTGTATTAACGCCTTGTCCTCCACATCCACTACTTCTTGTAATATCGATTCTAACTTCGTTCATGTCTAGTTCAAAATCGACTTCCTCTGCTTCAGGCATTACAAGAACTGTTGCAGTTGATGTATGTACTCTCCCTTGTGTTTCTGTTACAGGTACTCTCTGTACTCTATGCGCTCCACTTTCGTATTTTAGTTTAGAATAAACATTATCACCTTTTACTGAAAAACTTATTAATGAATATCCACCTGCTTCTGATTTTTCTTCTTCTAATACTTCTACTTTCCAACCATTATTTTCACAATATTTTTTATACATATCAAATAAGTCTCCAGCAAATATATTTCCTTCATCTCCACCTGCTGCTCCTCTTATTTCAACTATAACATTTTTATTGTCGTTAGGGTCTTTTGGTAATAAAAGTATTTCTATTTCATTTTCTAATTTTGATTTTTTTTCTTCTAAAGTATTTAGTTCTTCTTTAGCAAATTCGCTCATTTCTGGGTCTTTTACCATTTCTTTTGCAGTTGAAATATCTGATAAAACTGTTTTATATGTTTGATATATCTCATATGCATCTTTAAGTGAAGATTGTTCTTTAGTTAATTCAAGTGTTTTTTTAATATCTGAAATGACATCTGGTTTAACCATTTCTTCTGATAATTCATTATATCTTTTTTCTATAGCATCTAATCTCTCTATCATATTTTTTCTCCTCAACAAATTAATAAAATTTATTAATTAAAATTCATTATACATGATACCATAATATATGTTATTTTACAATAATTATAATTTCACATTAAAAAAAAGAATTAGCTTTCTTCTTCTAATTCTTCATCTGGTAATACTGATAAATCATCTAAATCATCATCTACATCTATATCTTCATCATCTATAGAATCTTCTATACTATCGTCTTCTTCCATTTCGTCATCCTCTACATCTTCTTCTTGTTCTTCTTCATCTTCTACTTCCTCATCATCTTCATCAACAGTTATTTCTATTGCATGGTTTTGTCTTAAATCCCATTTAGCGTCATCAAGTAAAACAAATCTTTTATCTATAGTAAGTGATGTATAAAAATCTCCTATTTTTTCTGAATATTCTTCATCAGTAAAATCTAAAAGTTCACATATTTTTTTAAAAATTTCTGCTGTTGACATTGGTTTCTTGTTTTCAGTTAATAAAATAAAAGTTAAATCAGTATAAGAAAGAGCCTCAATTTCTTCCTTAGTCATGTTTTTTAATTTCATATTTTCCCTCCTACATTTCATCTGGTGCATTTATTCCAAGTAAACGCATTCCTTCTTTAAGAATTATTTTAGTACAATAAGCTATTTGTAATCTAAATTCCATTAAATTTTCATCTTCAATTATAAATTTATAATTAGCATATAACTTATTAAAATCTTGAGCTAAATCAATAATGTATTTAGCAATCAAACTAGGGTCATAATTAAGTTTTGATTTAACAATAACATCTTTAAATTCCCCTAGACTAAATAATACATTCCATTCATATTCATTAATATTTATTAAATCATAATTTATGTTAATATTATTCATATTTTTTATAAGTGAATTTATCCTTGCATGTGTATATTGAACATAAGGACCTGTTTCACCTTCAAATTTTAATATATCCTCTAATTTAAATTCTATGTCATTAATTCTATAATTTTTTAAATCATTAAATATTACAGCGCCTACACCTACTTGTTTTATAACTTCTTCCTTATTTTTTAAATTAGGATTTTTTTCATCTATTATTTTTCGCGCTAAATCAATAGAATCATTTAATAAACTTTCTAATGAAGCAGTTTTACCTCCTCTAGTAGACATTTTCTTACCATCTTGTAAAACCATTCCAAATCCAATATGAGTAATATTATAATCATATCCCATTTTATTTAATACTTCTTTTAATTGTTCAAAATGCAACTTTTGTTCAGTTCCTACTACATATAACATCTCATCAAAATCATATGTTTTTTTTCTATCTAATAAAGCAGCAATATCCCTAGTTATATAAAGAGTAGTTCCATCACTTTTTTTAATAATAGCAGGTACTTTATCTTCTCCTAAATCAACTATGGTTGCGCCTTCACTTATTTTAGAAAGACCTTTTTGTTCTATTTCTTTTACAACATCATTACAAGCATCTTTATAATATGATTCCCCTATATATGAATCAAATTTATTTATTCCTAACAAATTATAAGTTTTTTCATATTCTTTTATTGATTCTTCTTTAAACCAATTCCAAAGTTCTAAAGCCTCACTATCATTTTCAGCTAACTTTTTAAACCATTTTCTTCCTTCATCTTCAAGAGATGGATTAATACTTGCTTCATCATGAAACTTAACATAAAGTTTTTTAAGTTCGACAATTGGATTTTTTTTAACTTCTTCTTCATTTCCCCATTTTTTATAAGCATATATAAGTTTCCCAAATTGTGTTCCATAATCACCTAAGTAATTTATTGTATAAACTTTATATCCTGTTTTTAAGCATATATTTTTTAAAGCCTCACCTATTGCAGTGCTTCTTAAATGTCCTACTCCAAATGGTTTCGCTACATTAGGGGATGAATATTCAATTACTATTTTTTTATTATTGCCTATATTTGAACTACCATAATTTTCTTTATCAAGTAATATTTTATTTAATATATTTTTAGAAAAATCTTTTTTATTTATAAATACATTAGCATATCCATTTATTACATTAATTTCATAATTTTTTAGATTTTCTTTTATTAAATTAGCTATATCATTTGGAGATTTTCTAAGTATTTTTGAATATGTAAAACAAGGTAAAGCATAATCTCCCATTTCCCTTATTTTAGGTTTTTCTATTATTATGTCTTCTTTTTTTACATAATCTTTTAATACTTCATATACATCATTTTTTAATTGTTCTTTTATGTCCACTATATCACCTCATAGTATAAATCAAATTTATAAAGTTCATCTTGTTTATTTATATAATATTCTATACTAATATGATTATCACAAATTATTTTTTTTGTAAATAATTCTAACTTTATAGTACCATATTTATTAAGTTCATATAAACAAGTTGTTTCTTTATTTTCAATGAAAATTAAATCTAATTTATATTCATTATTTCGTCTTTGAATTTCAATTTGATTTTCATTTATTTTAATAGTAACCATTACATCATTTTCTTTGTATTTTATTTCATTTGATGTTTTTATTCCTATAAACTTATGGTCATTATATATTATACTTTCATTACAAGTAAGTGAAACTTTTATATTTATTTTTGACATACATCACCTACTTTTTCCCGCATTAATTATAGCATACATCTAGATATTTGCAACTAATATTTTAAATTTTTTTATATTAGTTTTAATTTTTATTATAAAATTGTTGATTTTATTAATAATAACAATAGAATGGTGCGTGATAAAATGAAAGTCTTAAAAAAAATATTTATTACTTTTTTAATTATAATTGGTATTTTACTTTTATTTTATATAGGATTATATGTATATGCAAGACTCACTCCTAAACTTTCCATAAATTCAGCTAACAATTATTATTTTTATGATGTAGACGAAAATTTATACAATGGAAATAATGATAATTGGGTTAGTCTAGGTGATATTTCACAAAATTTAATAAACGCAACTATATCTATTGAAGATAAACATTTTTACGAACATATAGGTTTTGACTATTTAAGAATACTTAAATCTTTATATATTGATTTTAAAAGTGGGAAAAATATGCAAGGGGCTTCCACGATTACACAACAGTACGCAAAAAATTTATTTTTAACTTTTGATAAAACTTGGGAAAGAAAAATAGAAGAAGCTTGGCTTACTATTAGATTAGAATCTCACTATTCTAAAGATGAAATACTAGAAGGATATTTAAATACTATTAACTATGGTGGAGTTTTTGGTATAGAAAATGCTTCTTTATACTATTTTAATAAAAGTAGCAAGGATTTAACTTTAGCTGAAGCAACAATACTTGCTGGAATACCTAAATCGCCTGTTTATTACAATCCAATATCTAATTTAGAAAATGCAAAAGCAAGACAAAAATTAATTTTAAATTCTATGGTTGAAAATAAATATATAACTCAAGAAGAAAAAAATGATGCTCTAAATGAAGAATTAGTATTTTATGGAAGGAATCCATTAAATGATATGTCATCTGTAATGTATTATCAAGATGCTGTTATTGAAGAATTAAAAAGTATTAAAACAATTCCAACTTCATTTTTAGAAACAGGTGGATTAAAAATATATACAAATATTAATTTAGAATATCAAAAAATATTAGAAGAAAGTGTTACTAAAAACACAAGTGAAAATGCTGAGATACAAGTCGCTAGCGTTGTAATGGACCCAAATACAGGTAAGATTTTAGCGCTCGTAGGTGGGAAAAATTATTCTAAAAGTCAATATAACAGAGCTGTTAATTCAAAAAGACAAGTAGGTTCAACAATGAAACCATTTTTATACTATGCAGCACTTGAAAATGGATTTACTTCAAGTACTACTTTTACGAGTGAAAAAACTACCTTTACTTTTTCTTATGATAAAACTTATAGTCCACAAAATTATGGAAACATTTATGCAGAAAAACCTATAACAATGGCTGCTGCTATCGCTTATTCTGACAATATATATGCAGTTAAAACACACTTATTTTTAGGTGAAGAAACACTTGTTAATTTTGCAAATAGAATTGGAATAGATGAAAAACTAGACCCAATACCATCTTTAGCTTTAGGTTCACAAGAAATAAACTTAATTGATATGACAGAAGCATACTCAACATTCGCTAACGAAGGATATAAAGTAGATGGATATCTAATAGAAAAAGTTACAGATTTAGATGGAAATATTTTATATCAACATGAAGAAGAAAAAACAAATGTATTAAATAAAAGTTTAGTGTTTATTTTAAATGAACTTTTAACAAATACTTATTCTCCTAGTTTTAATGATTATAGTTACCCTACTATGATAAATTATAAAGATAAAATGACTAAAAAATACGCTATTAAAACAGGTACTACAGATTATGATAGATTAATATTTGGATATAATAAAGATTTAGTAGTAGGAGTTTGGACAGGATATGATGATAATAAACCAACACCTAGTGAAGATAAAAAAATATCACAAAATATATGGTTAGAAACAATAGAAGGTTGTCTTAAAGATAAAAAAGATAATTGGTATGAAATTCCTTCAAATGTAGTTGGAGTTTTAGTAAATCCTATAAATGGAGAACTTGCAACTGAAGAAAGTAAGAACAAAAAAATACTTTACTACATAAAAGGAACTGAACCTACTGCTAAAGAAGTTTCTTTAGATGATTCAATTCCTACTATAAAATATGAAAATTAATTTTTAAGTTCTAATATATCTCCATTTTTAACAAGGTGTGCATTAGCGTCATCAGTATCTATATGTAATTCAAATAAATAATTGTCGTCTACTTTAAGTTTAACTTTACTTATTACTCCACCTTTTTCACCTTTTATTATTACATCATATAATTTAGATTCGTCTAAATTATATTTTTTTATATCTTCTTTTGTTACATGTATATGTCTGTTAGGTATAATACAGCCTTCTTTTAAATCAATACTTCCTTTTGGTCCTATTACAGTAATACCACTACTATTTTTTAAGTCTCCTGAATCTCTAATAGGAGGATTGATTCCTAAAATATATGCATCTGTTTTTGAAATTTCTACTTGTGTATAATTTCTAACAGGTCCTACTACTCTAACTTTTTCAATTTCATTTTTTTCAGTCTTTATTGTAACTACTTCATTACAAGCAAATTGACCTGGCTGAGTTAAATCTTTTAATTTTACAAGTTCATAATTATTTCCAAATAGTTTTTCTAAATCTTCTTTACATAAATGAATATGTCTATTTGAAACACCTACTTTTATTTCCATTTATTTCACTCTCCACAATGATTATATCATATTTTTATATATTATTAATATACTTAAATGAAAGGAATGATTTTGTGAATAATGCTTATAAAAATATATTTCCGGGTAATCCATTATATGCAGGAAATGTACCAACACCTAACCAATCAATAGTAACCAATACTGAGTTGCCAATGGAACAATCTTATATTGAAAATATTTTAAGATTAAACAAAGGTAAAAAGGTTACTGTACATATGACCTTCCCAGATTCTAATGAGTTTAGGGACAGAGAATTTCGTGGAGTTATAGAACAATCTGGAAGGGACCATATAATATTAAGTGACCCAACAACAGGAGCTTGGTACTTATTATTAATGATATATGTTGACTTTATAACATTTGAAGAAAAAATAAACTATAGCCAAGAATTTATACCAAATAATTGATTTTTAAACACTTGTTTGTTATAATTATTTAAGGTGATAGTATGAATTTTTTTATGGTAGGTTTATTTGTAATAGCTATATTAGGCTTAATTGCTCTATGGGCAGTTGGTTGTTATAACAGATTTCAAGAATTTATTATAAGAGCAAATGAAGCTGAAGCAAATATAGATTCTACATTAAGAAAAAGATATGACCTTTTAAATAAATCAATAAATATTATAAAAGAAAATACTAAAGAAACTGAAGTATTAGAAAACATAGCTAACTTAAGAAGTAAAAAATTAACTAATTTTGAATTAGATAGAAAATTATATGATTGTATTAATGAATTCAATACATTTAAAGAAAGACATAGTAATTTAAGAGATAATGAGGAATTCATGAAAATAGATTTAACAATTCGTCAATCTGAAGTTGAAATGTCTGCATTAAGAAAGTATTATAATGATATCATAACTGATTATAATAAATATGTTAATTGCTTTCCATCTGTACTTGTTGCTTTAATATTTAGATTCAAGAAGAAAACTTATTATGATGGAAAAAATATGGACGACGAAATAATAAATGATTTCAGACTATAAAACCTGTGATTATTCCACAGGTTTATTTTTTTTAGGTATTATTACAACTAATATTGCAACTACACATACACCGATAATTGCATAGTAAATATAATTATTTTCTTGTTCTTCTACTTCTTTTTCATCTTCTTTTTTTGAATCTAATTTTATTATATATTCTCCATCTTTTGAATATAAATAATTTTCTCTTGCATATCTAGCGACATATTCTGGGTCTTTTAATTTTTGAATTTGTATTCTTAAATTTTCTTCATCATTTTGTAATTGTTTCAACTCTGTTTCTAAAGCTTTATTTTCATTTTTTACTTTAAATAAATTAACACTATAATATATAGTTGTTGATATTGCATATGCAATTATAATTAAAGAAGGTATGCCAAAAATAACTAATCGTCTTTTTGATTTTTTTGAAACTTTTCTTTTTACCATCAAACACACCTACCTTATGATAAATTATATCATTTATGTAATTTTTTTACAACCAATGTTTTTACAAATATTTCTACAATAAAACCTACTATTATAAAAAGTATACCATATGGGTGTAGAATGCCATTATTAAATTTTTTAAGTAATATGAAATATAATAATGTGTTTACTAATACTAATAAAAAAGTAAAGATAATCTTGTATATTTTTTTATCTGAATATATAAATTTATAAGTTAAAGATAATTGTAATGAAAATATTATACCAAATAGAAAGGAAATCCCAATTGTTACAAATTGTGTATTAATATCCATTATTTGAATAATTTATTGAAGATTCCATCTTCTTTATTTTTTTTACTTGTTCCTTCTACATACGCTAAACTATTTATTTTTCCTTTTATCATTACATTACCTTGATATGTGTCTAATTTTAATATTTCTAAATCCTCACCTTTTATTACTACATATCCCATATTTGTTTCCATTAAAAATTCTTCATTATCGAAATTGTCAATTTTTTTTACTCCTGTTATACTTATATTTTTTCTTTCGTTAATTACTATACTATGATTTAATGATATATTATCCTTGTCCATATAATTTCCTCCTATAAAATTATATGAAGAAAAAAAATATATATGAAAAAAACTCTATAAGAGTTTATTCTGCTTCGTTATATGCTTTTAGAATTTCTTGTTCAAATAGAGTTCTTACTTCTTGATTAATTGGATGCGCTATATCTCTATAACCACCTGTTGCAGTTTTACGACTAGGCATTGCGATAAATAATCCATTATCTCCTTCAATGATTCTAATATCATGAACTGCAAAACAATCATCTATTAAAACAGATGCTATTCCTTTCATTCTTGAATCTTCTTTTTCAACTTTACGAACATTTACAGATGTAATTTTCAAGCAAATCTCTCCCTTCAGTCAATGCAAAATTTACATTGTTCATATGTTACAATTTGATTATATAATATGAAACATTAAAAATCAATACATTTTTCCATTATTTTACATTATTTTGCACTAATAATTTATTTTTATTGTTTTTGTTATTATATCTGTATATGAGAAAGACTTTATTTCTTTATTTTCTTTATTATCAAGTTCAACTAAAAAGACATTGTTATATAATTCTTTTATTTTTGCTTCGTATTCTTCAAATTTATTTCTACCTAAATTATATTTTATTGTAACTTTTTTTCCAACATATTCATTAAGCTTCATCTTAATTTCTTCTAATTTCATTTTATCTCCTATCTAGGATAACCAACATACATGGTACCTTTTGTAATTATTCCACCTACTCCAGATTCACCATATTTTGTTTCTTTTATTATTGCTTTTACATCTATCTCTTTATTTACATCTGTTAAACTTATCTTAGTAGCAATTATTGCAGGGTCTAGTGCATGTATATTTATTCTTTTTGGGCTTGATGCGAAATTAGCGCCTGCTCTTATTAATTCTTCATAATTTGATTGGCATGCACCTGCAATTATTATTAATTTATCATGCTCTTTTTCATATTTTCTTGCTTCTTTTACTGCATTCACAAAATTATCACTATTTTTATATTCTCCATTTCTGTTTTTATAGTAAGCATCGTGACCTGTTATTATTACTATATTTGGTCTATATTCTTCTAATAGTTCTCTTATTTTAAAAGGAATATTTTCTTCTGTTTCATTTATTCCCATTGCCCAAATATTTGCTTCTTCATAATATTTTAAACATCTATCTAAATATTCTTTATCTCCATCTATATGAAGTATTTTACCTGGGAGATAAAAGTAATCACTTCTATCTAAATCATTAATTGGTTTTATTCTATCTAAAAATTCTTGTTCTTCCTCAATATCTCCATCTTCATATAATTTTAAATCTTCTTTTTCTGCATCAGCTATAAGTCTAATATTTAATCCTTTTAAATAATATATGTCATCAATTATATCTGTAATTGTAAATATTAAATCATTGCCATGAGAATTTCTTGTTACTAAATCACCTATTTCAAAATCCATAAAATCACCCACTTAATTATATGAAAAAATATTTTATTTTATGAAAAAAAGAAGTAATTAAACTCCTTTTAAAATTACATATTTATAGAATCATTAGATTGGTTATTTGAACTATCATTTAAGTTATTTTGTGTGTTATTTAAATTAAGCGATTGTTCTATCATTGCATTAACATCAAATGGTTGTTCTTGTGGTGTATTTGGTTGATTCATCGCATTTATTTGTTGGTCTGGCATGATTGGTGTTTGATTCATCATATTTATTTGTTGGTCTGGCATGATTGGTGTTTGATTCATCATATTTACTTGTTGATTTGGCATAGTTGGTGTTTGATTCATCATATTTACTTGTTGGTCTGGCATAATTGGTGTTTGATTCATTATATTTAGTTGTTGGTCTGGCATAATTGGTGTTTGATTCATCGTATTTATTTGTTGCTCTGGCATGATTGGTGTTTGATTCATCATATTTACTTGTTGATTTTGAATCCCTTGTATCTCATTTATATTATTATCAAAATTTTGGTCATTGACATTATTAGATTTATTAAGATTAGATTTATTATGTTTTCCTTTTTTGATAACAAATAAAATTCCAATTGATATACCTATAATTAATACACCAAGTACTATGTACACGATAGTATCCATACTTATTCCTGAAAACTTAAATGAAAAATTTAGGTCTTTATCTTCAGAACTAGATAAATCCCATATTAAAGTTTTTCCATCTTTAGATACTTCATCTGCATTATTACTTATTGATTTATTTGGTAAAGTTACTATAAATTTTGTATCATATTTAATACTAGGCATATCCTGAGTACCTTCGCCAAAATCCTGTGAATTTTCATCTAAAGGCTGTGAACTTCCATCCAAGTCTTGTGAATTTTCATTAACAATTCCTGCTGAAGAAAACTTTGCAGTATATGTATCGCCATCTTTTATAAAAACTATTGATTTGTCAATATTTGAAAAATCAGAAAAATTAAAATTAATTTCATCACCTGATATATAATCTATATTAGATATTTTCTTAGTAAATCTAAATCCTCTATATCCATCTTGCTCATATTTTTCTTTCTGAAAACCTTGAGTACTATATTGTTCAGAAATTTCATCTTCAATAAATTTCCATTTTTCTTCTTCTGTATACTCTTTAACTTCATTATTTTCTGAGTCTTCAGTTCCGATACTATTTTGCATAGACATTGCAGCATTAATCAACTCATCATCTAAAGCTATTAAATAAGAGAAATCCATAGACTTATCATTTTTTATATTCATTGAAACTTCTGTTTTAATACTACAACCACAAATAAATATTGCAACAAAAAACAACACAAAAAATTTTTTTAAATATTTCATACATCTACTCCTATTCTAGAAAACATACTATCATATTTATAAAAAAACATCAACTTATTTTCTTAAAATTATATTATTTTTATCCCATTCTGTATAGTAATTACCTTTATAACCATACTTAAACTCGATTGCCCCCGTAGTTGAAGAATTACCATCAATGATATTTATTAACCTTTCACTAAATTTATATATAAGTTTAATATTATATTTATTATCATAGGTATAAAAGATGAACTCTTTTCCTTCTTTTATTTGTTCTCTTATGTATGAATCTCTTATTTTGTCAAACTCATTATAATCTATAAATAATTGTCTATAATTATAAGTTACAAAAATTATTACTATAGTAAGTAAAATATATATAGGTACAAATACAAATTTGTTTTTTATTTTATCAATAATTTTATATAAAATATATATTACATATATAACAATTCCAACATCTAGTATTAGAACACCCCTATCGACATAATATGGAGAAAACATCATAGCTATAAAGGATGAAAAAGAAACAAGTAAAATGTAAAGTCTTTTCTTGTATTGATTTATATTATTCAATTTGAATACTATAAAATATAACAAAGTCATAGCCACAAGCATAATTATTTGTAATAACCTATTAGCCATAAATAATGAAAACATATTTTCTTTAGTATAAACATTATAACTATTCATCGATTGGGCAATAACACGATTTTTAGATAACAATAAAAGCATTAAAAAACCAATACATAACACAATTAATGGAAGTAATTTTAAAATATCAATTTTTTTATTTTTAATGAGCAGCACTAGATTTATAACAAATAAACCAACTATTAAAGTTGCTACCGTAGATTCAACATTAAAACTAGCTAAAAAACAGAATATTAAATATAAAATATATTTTTTATTAAAACAATTTAGATTATCATAATTATCCATTAGATTTCTAAAAGGAATACCAACAAGCAATATTATGACAATAGAAAATAAATGATTAAATATTCCACCTGTCCAAAAAAACACCTCAGATATTATTGGATTAACTAACATAAATATTAAAAAAGTTACTATAAGTAAAATATTTTTAATATTACTTTTTTTATATTTATCATAGCCTAAAGCATAGTAAACAACTAAATTCAAAAAAGTTATCATAATAATAGAATGCATTATATATGAAACCCAAAGTGGAAAAGCTCCAAATGTAAAATATAATAATTCTCCTATTCTAAGATTCCAATTTATACTTCTACCTAGAATTTGTTTTATTTTACCTATAAATGATATAGCTGGATTTGAATAATAAGTATACGCAAATTCATCATCATGTCCATGTAATCCAAAAGCACTTAAAATTAATACATATGAAACTATTATTATTAAATTAATTATTAAAAATTTATAATCAATTTTTTTTAATTTTTCCTTTAAATTTTTCATATTACACCTTATCCTTATTTATATATTTTGACAATTTTATATATAAATTTTTATTTATAAATATTATAGATGCAGCAATTTTATATTTAAAATTCATCTTATCTTTAAATATTATTCTTAATATATTATTTCTAATATGTTTTACTAATAACTTATATTTATCTATATTATTTTTATTAAAATTAATTGACATTGAATTTATATTACATATATAAAAGTAATCTATTAAACTATATACAACACTTAGATTATAATTTTTTTCTATATAATATTTTTCAAATTCACCACAAACATCTATAAACATTAATTTATTATAATTATAACTATTTTCTTTATATAAATAATTATAAAGTGGGGTCGAATCATAAATTACTTTATTAACTTTTTTAAAAACTTCAAAATTAAATAATAAATCTTCATAATAATCTAAATCAGATGAAAATTTTATATTTTCTATTATACTTTTTTTATATAACTTACCCCATACTTGTCCTTTAAAATATTTATGTTCTAACAATAAATTTAAACAATTACCTTCATTTTCAAATTTTATATTTTTTTTACAAAATTTTTCTACTTTATTTTTATAAATATTATTATAATTACAAATACTTACATCAGAATTACTATATAAAATATTATCATATAAAATCTTTATATAATCTTTATCTATATAATCATCTGAATCTACAAATGTTATAAAATCTCCTTTAGCTTGTTTTAAACCATAATTTCTTGTATTTGATACACCACTTTTTTTTATATGAAAAACATTTACTCTTTTATCTTTTAAGTATTTATTACATATATCTAAACTGCTATCAGTCGAATTATCATCAACTAATATTAATTCTATATTTTTATATGTTTGATGCAATATACTCTCAATACATTTTTTTAAATATTTTTCAGTATTATAAATTGGAACAATTATTGAAATTAAATGATTCATACTACACCTACTAATCTCTTAAATATTTTCTTATTTGTTTATAATTAGGTTTATATTTACTTACTAAAAGCCAAAATTCTTTTGAATGATTAAAATGTATAAAATGCGATAATTCATGTACTATTACATAATCTAATGCTTCTATGTCATATTCTATTAATTTTGAATTTAGTGTAACAGAATTATCTTTTATATTACAAACACCCCACCTTGTTTTCATACTTCTTATTTTTAATTTTGGATAAGGTATATTTTCTATAAATAAATTATAATTATAGTCTAATCTTTCTTTAAATAATGTATTAATTTTATTTTTTATAAATTTTTCTAATTCTTTATAATTTGGTATATATATTTTATCATTATCAAATTCTATTTTATCAAATAAATTACAAGTTATAACTTGATAACTATTACCTAAATAATTATATAATGTATTTTCTTTTTTTTCTTCTTTTTTAGAAATTACTTTTCTTAAATAGTCTTTATTTTCATCTAATAATCTAAATATATATTGCTTACTTACAAAATATGAAGTTGTAACATATATTTTTAAATCATCTTTAACTCTTATATATGTATTTTTGTTGTTTTTCTTTTGTATTATGACATCATATTCTTTACCATCAAGTTCAAATTTCATTATTTTTCACTTATCCTTTTAATAAATTTATATATATATTTATAAAATAGATTTGTCATAAAAACAAATATCAAAAGAGTATTTAACATTAGTATAAGTGTAAGTATTAATAATTTTGGAGTAATAAAAGCAAGTGAGAAAAGTGTTCTTAATCCAACTATACCTACAACAAATATAATTATAAGTACACTCAATAGTAAAGCCCTTAATGTATTAAGTGGCTTACACATTCTATAAATATGCATAAATCCTACAAAACCTGTAAGTATGACTGTAATTGTTGATACTTGCTCCTCTGTTAGTTTTAATATACTACCAAGTATTACAGCAATTAATATATTTATTACTATTGTAAGTGCGGTTGGTATAGCAGCACTAAAAATATTTATGAAGAAATTACCTTTTATTTTTTCATAATTAGGTTCGAGCGCTAAAACAAAAGAAGGTATTCCTATTGTAAGTGCACTTGTAAGTGTTAGTTGAATTGGTATAAATGGATATTTTAATTTAACAAATATGAATATTACTGCAAGTAATGTTGCATATACTGTTTTAACAATAAATAAACTTGCTGACCTTTCTATATTGTTTATTGTTTTTCTACCTTCATCAACTATTATAGGCATTGAATCAAAATTAGAATCCATTAAAACCAATTGTGAAACGGTTCTTGCTGCATCACTTCCATTTATCGGTGATATACTACAATCTGATTCTTTAAGCGCTAAAACATCATTAACACCATCACCTACATATGCAACTGTATATTTTGTTTTTAATTGTTTTATAATTTCTTGTTTTTGATTAGGTGTTACTCTGCCAAATATTGATGTATCTATATAATTTTTAATTTCATCATCTTTTATTTTGCTCATATCTACAGATGATTTAAAATCTATCCCTAATTTTTTTGCAACATTACTTACTGTATCAGGATTATCACCAGATATTATTTTAACTTCTACACCTTGTTTTTTAAAATAATTTATAGTATTTAATGATTCTTTTCTAATTTTATCATTAAGTAATATTAATCCAAGTACTTCTATATTATTTGGTAAATTTTTATTTATAAATTTATTTTTAGAATGCGCAAATAGTAAAACCCTATTTTCTTTAGCATATTTATTTAAATAATCATCTATTTTTGATGTATCTTTTAATATAAATTCTGGAGCACCTATTACATAAGTACCTTCATTTTTAAATGTCACACCAGACCATTTTTTCTCAGATGAAAAAGGAACTATTTCTTCTACTATAAAATTATTAGAAGTGCCATATTTTTCTGTTATGGCATTCATAGTTATATTGTCATTTAAAACATTGCAAAATTCTTTTATGTATTTTTTTTCATCTGTTTTAGATAAATTTATATATTGTGATACTTCCATTTTTCCTTCTGTTAATGTACCTGTTTTATCAAAGCATATAACATCTACTCTAGCAAGTGTCTCAATGCAATAAAGTTCTTGAACTAAAACATTATATTTTGATAATCTTACAACACTTACTGCAAGTACTGTACTTGTTAATAATACAAGACCTTCTGGTATCATTGAAATAAGTGCTGCAACAGTATTTATTATGGAATCATTTAAATTATTATTTATCAAATAATATTGATTTATAAATAGTAATACTGCTATTGGTATTATTAATATTGATATAATTTTTATTATTTTTTCAAGTGAATTCATTATTTCAGAATTTACTTTTTTTACATATTTTGCACCTGTGGATATTTTTGATGAATAGTTTTCAACTCCAACATGTTCTACTTTAGCTTTGCATTTACCACTTACTATAAAACTACCTGATAATAACATATCTCCTTTTTGTTTATATATAAGTTCTGATTCTCCTGTTATGCATGACTCATTAACTTCTACACTTCCATCTAATATTGTAGAATCAACCATTATTTGATTTCCTATTTTTAATAATATTAAATCATCTTTTACAATATCATTTATATCTATTTCAATTTCTTTACTATTTCTAATAACTTTTGCTTTCGTTTCTGCAAGTAAAGATAATTTATCTATTGTTTTTTTTGAACGAATTTCTTGTATTGTACTTATTAATGTATTACATACTATTACTCCTAAAAAAAGCATGTTTTTGTAAGAACCTGTTAGAAATATTAATAGGCCTAACACCAAATTTATTATATTAAATAGCGTAAATATATTATCAAATATTATTTTTTTTACTGATTTTGTTGGTAAAGAAGTATCGTAATTCACTAAATTTTTATCGATTCTTTCTTTTATTTCTTTATCAGTAAGACCTGTATTTATATATTGCTTCATAAAATCACCTTTTGTATACAAATATTGTAACATAAAAAAGAATGAATTAACTCATTCTTTTTAAATATTTATAAATTTATTTATTGTATTTTTTGACCACAATTTCCACAATAAGCTCCTACTGCTTCAGCTCCACAATTTGTACAGAATTTTTTAGCTGTTTGTGTAGGTGTCTGTTCTGATACTTGTGGTGCAGTTTCTTGAGTAGGTTGTGCTTGTTCTGAAGTTGGTTGTGCTTGATTAGGTGTTCCAAAAATTGTTCCTGGTTGTGGCATTTCACTATTCATATTATTTGCATTTGGATTTTCTGGTTGTCCTTGTGGCATACCTGAAACTGCACCCATCATATTAGCGCCTTGTTGTTGAGCGAATCCCATTCCCATGAATCCCATCATTGAACCATTTGGATTTCCTGCAGCATTCTTCATAGCTTCTGCACTCGCTGCTGCCATTGTTCCAGCCATATTATTACTATAAACTTGACCCATACGAGTTGTTTTAGCAATTTCTGAATCCATTTCTTGAATAATTTTTCTAGCTTCATCTGTTGCATTTATTCTTAAGGCAACATCTTCTACTCTAATTCCATATTTTTGCATCCATTCGCTATCAAGAATTTCATTCATTTGTTCAGTAATATCTGATTTATAATTTTGAATTCTATTGAATGATACATTATGCATTGTCATAATATTAGAAATTGCTTCACTTACTTTTTGAGCAAATTTTGATTTTAATATATTTTGTCCTGTTGAAACAAATATATCATCAAATGTTAATGTATCCTTTGGATTTGCACCAATTACATTACTTACTAACATTACAGGGTCTGCAATTCTAATTGAATATTCTCCATTGTAAGTTATTTCTACACTTCCATATACAGGGTCAAATACTGTTTCAGGTTGTGTTGAACCAAATGTATTACCTGGTATAATTTTAGTATTTACAAAATATACTCTTTGATCTTTTGCAGTTTGACCACCATATGTAAAACGATTACCTATGTTCTTTATAGTTTCTCCAACACCTTTAAAGAAACCTCCTGTAAATACACTAGGTTCACTACTTGTATCCCAAGTATATGTACCTGGCTCAGCAGAAAATTCTGCAATTTTACCATTATCTACAATCATCATAGCCATTCCTTCTGGAACTGCGATTGTACTTCCATTTGATATTATTCCTTCTGAATAATTTTTGTTTCCTTCTCCGTGTCTAACCATTCCTCTTTGAATAATTACATCATTTTCAATTTGAGGACATTCAACATACTCTTTGAATTGATCCCCAAGTCCTGAAGACACTGAACTTGTTAAAGCTTTAATTAATCCCATTTCTTTTCCTCCTAAAACTCTCTTATATTGTTAAAAGTCCATACCTTTTTAACTACATCTATTATACCACAATTACAGTAAACACAATACTTTTGTTTTAAATTTTTTATTGGAGCGCCACAATTTGGACAGTTAAGCGCTAAACCTTTTTGATTTTCTGATAGTTTTGATGAATCAATTATGTATATAAATTCAGTTTCAAACCTAGTTTGCACTTTTTTATTTTTAATTTTATCATCACTGTAAATATATTGTAAAGCTGTTCTAAAAGATAATGTAGCAATATTATCTACTTTATTATATTTATTTAATATTGTCTTATGTATTTTTATAGAATCATATTTAGTTGATTTTGATATTTTATCTTTAACCCAATTTTCTATTTTTTGTGATTCAAAATGTTCATCATTATTTGCGTCATTTACTTTTTTAAAACATTCTAATATTTTATTTTCGCATAAAGATTTCATTTCATTTATATTAAGGTCTGGAAAATCTTCTTGCAATATTGGTAACGCTAAAGACTCCATACCTGATAAGGATTTTGGCGTTTCTTCTGCTTCAATTTCTAATTTTTGTATTGCTGATTTTATATTTGAAGTACCAAAAAATTGTGTTGAAAAATCTCTTATTTTTTTTCTTATTATGAAATAACCTATTAATACTGCTGTAATAAGTATTATGACTCCTATTAAAAATGGCAACAAAACCACCTCTTTCTAAATAACCTAATTAAATTATATCAAATAAACTAAAAATGACAATAACTTTGTCATTTTATTGTCTTAAAACTGCATTTTATGTTTTCTTTTCCACCCATATATAGTTGTAATACTTTTGGTATTTTTATTCACCCATCTTCCTGATTATTATTTTCTATAATAGCTATTAACACTCTAGGAGTTGCAATTACAATATTTTTTCTATTTGCACCAAAAGTTTATAATACGTCACTTATTTTTTTGTTTTATATAAATGCATTTATTTCTAATTTATAATTTATGATTAACTTTCCAATAACCATTTTTATTGGCGCCCACTCTTTCAATATAATCACACTCAATAAGAATTTTAAAATTTCTTATAATAGTCCTTTTATTTACATCTAGCAACCTAGCCAATTCTTCTTGAGTTATTGATGGTTTGTCCATTATTAATTTTATAATTGATTTTTGTAAATTATTAAAAGATTTGAATGATACATTTTCTGAAGCTTCATTATTATCTTTAAATTCATTATTATTAAAAGGTATTGTTACTCGTATGTGATTAGGAAAAAATTCAAAAATACTTTTATCATACGTTTTTAGTACTCTTTGTATTCCTGTTCCAAGTTGTTCCACAAAATTTAAATCTCTAAAAATTCTCATTAATTCGGGATTTCTAGGATTAGAAAAACCTTCTAAAAATTCTTCTTGACTAACTCCTTCTTGTATCCCTCCATTTGAGGATATAACTAACTTGTTATCAAACATTTCAAATTTTGGAGAATAACCATTACACCAATCATTATGAATAAGTGCATTAGTAATCAATTCTTTTACTGCATTATAATCATACATTTTTATTTCTTTTCTAACTGGAGTTTCTATTTTTGTATAGGTTTTATTTTCTATCATAATTTTATTTAAAACATTGTCTGTTATTTTAATTAAAGAACAAAAACCAAAATCTTCATTTTCTATCAAATTATAAACATCGTCTCCAGCATATTTTGCAAATTGTACGGATATATTATTGTTGTCTGAAAGTAAATAAGCAATATAATTAAAGTCATCGTTATCATCATAAAAATCTAATTTTTTTAAAAAATTATCATTTATTTCAAAACCATTTTCTTGATAATATATTTTTAATGTTTTAAATTCTAAATCCTGTTTTGGTGACTTTATATTTTTTAAAGAATTTCTAGCACGTTTTGAAAATAAATTAAGAATCGTTTCCCCATTCATGCTTTCAACAGCTGACCCTACTCTAATGAAACAACTATCTGGAGTCATACCCATTCCCCTTAAATAATATGGTCTTTCTGCACCTTTTGCTACAACAATTTGAATATATTTCTTCCCTTTTAATTCATTTACAACAACATCAAATAAACCTAAAGTTGAAGGCATAATGTTATCTTTTATTCTATCTTTTATTGTTCTTTGCAATAAATCAATATTACCAGTTACCCCGTTAATATTTCCTTTATCATCAATTCCTATAAATATATTTCCTCCTTCAGTATTTAAAAAGGCAATTACTTCTTTTTCAAGGGTGTCTGTAAGTTTTATTTTAAATTCATTTCTTTTATCCTCTAATAATCCTAGCATTGATTTTTACCTCCATTATAATATTACCATATGTCACTATAAATGTCACTATAAATGTCACTATAAATTTATTTAATTCAATAAACAAGTTAAAAAAAAGTATTATATAATTCTTTAAATTTTTAAAAGAACCTTTATATATACTCCTTTTTATAGCAAATAATCTTTTTTTGAGATTATATGTAACATTTTTATACCTATTAAATAAATAACAAATATAACATAAATATTTAATCTATTTTAAGTCTTTTTTATAATTTCTTTTCCACCATATATGATTGTAATACTTTTGATATTTTTATTGACCTATCTTCCTGATAATTGTTTTCTATAATAGCTATTAACATTCTAGGGCTTGCAATTACAATATTTTTTCTATTTGCACCAATTTAAATAATATTAGAATACAAGATAGCATATAGAAAAACATATAAGATGATTGACTATTATAGTTGTTTTTAGTATAATAATAGTATTAAAAATGAGGTGATTTTAATGAATAAATATGCTCCACCTTTTGAAATAACAAATAAAATGCTCTACTTGGTTGCTTCCATAATGAAAAAGATAGGAAAATTAGATAATTATAAAGATTTAAGTAAGTTACCAATTTTAAGAAGGAATAATCGAATTCAATCTATTCATTCTTCACTTGCAATAGAAGATAATTCTTTATCTTTTAAAGAAGTAAAAGATATTATCGACGGGAAAATAGTTATTGGCAATCAAAAAGAAATACAAGAAGTAAAAAATGCTTATAAAGCTTATGAAATGATGAAAGAAATAAATCCATATTCTATAAAAGATTTAAAAAAAATTCATGGCATAATGACCTTTTTAACTGTTCAAGAATCAGGAGAATTTAGAAAAGGTAATGAAGGCGTCTTTGATGGAGATAAATGTATTCATATGTGTCCTAAACCTGAAATGGTAAGTTCACTTATGGAGCAATTATTTAGTTGGATGAAAGAAAACAAAAATACTATCCATCCTTTAATATTATCATCAGTATTTCACTATGAATTTGTTTTTATTCACCCATTTAGTGATGGAAACGGAAGAACTGTAAGACTATGGCAAAACATACAGCTATCTAATTGGGAAAATATCTTTGAATATGTTCCAATTGAATCACAAATAAAAGAATATCAGGATGAATATTATGAAACTATCAATAATTGTAATTTAAAGGGAAATTCAACTGAATTCATTGAATTTATGTTAAAAATGATTGATGAAATTTTAGAAAACTTAATTGAAAGTACATCAATAGAGGCAAATCATATTAGTACTTATGTTAAAAAACTATTAACCGCAATGGAAGGGCAACCTGCTATGTCAACTAAAGAGTTAATGGATAAATTAGGTCTAAAATCAAGATTATCGTTTAGAAAAAATTATCTAGCCCCAGCTCTTGCGAATGGTCTTATAAAAATGACTAATCCAGAAAAGCCAACAAGCAAAAATCAAAGTTATTATAAAGTTTAAACAATTAAAAAAATTACTAAAAAGAAGTATGTAACTAATTCTTCAATTTTTGAAAGAATCTTTATATACTTCTTTTTTATAAATGACTAATCTTTTTAACACATAAATAGTTAATCTATTTAATGTCTTTTTTTATAATTTCTTTTCCACCCATATATTGTTGTAATACTTTTGGTATTTTACTCACCCATCTTCCTGATAATTATTTTCTATAATAGTTATTAACGCTCTAGGGCTTGCAATTACAATATTTCTTATAGTTTCAATATACACCAATAAAACTATAAATCCATACTATTTTGATTTAGCAAGAATTCTTCACCCCAATTACTAATATACCTTCTTCTGTATACCAATGCTTAATGTTGTCTTTTACTACAATTATTTTTTTAAAATTATCATTTATATTCATTAAAGGTCGTTCTTCTTGTATTGTTTTTTCTCTTGTTTCTAAATTTATGCCGATTGTATATAATATCTTTTATCTCCTAAATTGCATACAAAATCAACTTCTAACTGCTTCCTATCTTTATTTTCATCTCTAATTTCAACTACACCTACATCAACATTATAGCCCCTTATCATTAATTCGTTATATATAATATTTTCCATTATATGATTTTCTTTTACACCACTATCAAGTAGATAATTTTTAAATAGTGGATTTAATAAATAAGACTTACCACATCTTCTAATACCAGTTATAATTTTAATTAAGCCATTTTCCTTTCGATTAATTAATCTGTTTAAGTAAATATCTCTTTTAATTTCTTTCATAGTTAACTAACTTCCTTTCTATCATTCTTTAAACTTTTTGAAGATTTTTGCCACTTGTGACATTTTTCTTCAATATAACCTAACTCATTAAAAATATAAATAATATAGTTGAACAAGGAAAAAGAAGTATTATATAATTCTTTAATTTTTTCAAAGAGCCTTTATATATACTTCTTTTCGATTTTCTCTTTTCCACCCATATATTGTTGTAATACTTTTGGTATTTTTATTGACCCATCTTCCTGATAATTATTTTCTATAATGGCTATTAACGCTCTAGGGCTTGCAATTACAGTATTGTTTAAAGTAGATAGGAACTGATTGCCACTTTCCGTTTTCATTCTAATACCTAATCTTCTTGCTTGGGCATCTCCAAGTGTTGAACAAGAGCCAACTTCAAAATATTTTTTTTGTCTTGGACTCCATGCTTCAACATCACATGATTTTACTTTTAAATCAGCTAAATCGCCACTACAACATTCTAATGTTCTAACAGGGACATCTAAGCTTCTAAAGAATTCAACAGTAAATTGCCACATTTTATTATACCAATCCATTGAATCTTCAGGCTTACATAAAACTACCATTTCTTGTTTTTCAAATTGATGTACTCTATAAAGTCCTCTTTCTTCTAATCCATGCGCACCTACTTCTTTTCTAAAACAAGGAGAATAAGAAGTCATCGTTATAGGTAACTCTTTTTCATCTATTAATTCGCCTTTAAACTTACCTATCATTGAATGTTCAGAAGTACCAATTAAATATAAGTCTTCATTTTCTATTTTATACATCATAGAATCCATTTCTGCAAAAGACATTACACCATTAACAACATCTCCTCTTATCATAAAAGGAGGTATACAATATGTAAAACCTTTATTAATCATAAAATCTCTTGCATAAGCAATTGTTGCTTCATGAAGTCTTGCAATATCACCCATTAAATAATAAAAACCATTACCACTTGTTCTTCCAGCAGATTCTTTATCAAGCCCTGACAACTTTTCCATTATGTCTGCATGATATGGAATTTCATAGTTTGGAACGATTGGTTCTCCAAACTTTTCAATCTCAACATTCTCACTATCATCTTTTCCAATTGGAACACTTTCATCAATTATATTAGGAATTAACATCATTTTACTTTTAATTTCTTGATTTATTTTTTCTTCTTTTTCTTCAATAGTTTGTAGTTTCTTATTAATTTCTACAACTTCTAATTTTTTAGAATTTGCTTCTTCTAATTTTTTATCACGCATTAAAGAACCAATCTCACTACTGATTGTATTTCTTTCTTGTCTTAAATTATCGCCCTCTAATTTTAATTGTCTAAGTTCTATATCTAATTTTTCTACTTCATCTACTAATGGTAATTTACTATCTTGAAATTTTTTCTTTATATTTTCTTTTACCATTTCTTTATTTTCTCTTATTAATCTTATGTCTATCATTTTAATATCCTCCTTTATATAGAAAAAGAGTATGTATAATAATATTCTATAACATTCCCTTTAAATTAATAAAGATGTTCACAATTTGAATAACCATATTGTGATTTTTCTTCTGTTGCATAAATATCAAATATATCTCTAAATTCACTATTATTCTTTATATATTCTGGTATATCTTTTTCATCTACTCCTTCAAACATATCCCCTTTAGCTGAATATACATCGATTGCAACTTCACATATACACTTTTTCCAATTACCACCTGTTGCATATAATTCCTCGCACTCTGATTTAAGTGTTCCTTGTTGAATCTCAAATTGTTCTTCTTTACTTAATCCAGAAGTACCATTTAATAGTTTATCGACGCAAGCAAGTAATTGATTACTATCATCTGTATTTAAAGCACCTATAGTAACTTTAACAACAAATATTACGAAAAATACACACGCACCTGCTATTAACCTTCTTACAAAAGTTTGTTGACCTTTTTTAATATCTTCTTCTTTAGATGCTGCTGTTGCTTTAGCAAAATCAAGCATTCCCATTACAATCAATATAATTGGCACAGCGACCTGTAATGCAGTTATAAATATTGAAATTAAATTAACTAATTTCGATGGTAATTCGATACCCCCACCACATGAAACTACATCAGAAAGACTAGAATCTTCTGCATAAACAGTCCCCACACAAAAAAGTAACATAATTATAAATACAGAGATCTTCAATCCATTTTTTTTCATAATATACCTCAATTCTAGTAAAATTATACCTTATATTAATTAGTTTGTAAATATTTATTTAGCGTTATACCAATCAGTACCTGTTTGTATATCAACTTTCATTGGAACTGTTAAATCACATACATTTTCCATAGTGTTTTTAACAATACTTTTTATTTCCTCTAATTCATCTTTAACTACATCAAATATTAATTCATCATGTACTTGTAATATCATTTTAGATTTCAAATTTCGACTTTTAATTTCTTTATCTGCATTTATCATAGCAATCTTAATTATGTCAGCGCTTGTCCCTTGTATTGGAGTATTAAGAGCAATTCTTTCCGCACTTTTTCTTATTGAAGCATTCTTATTAGAAAGTTCAGGTATATTCCTTTTCCTATTAAATAGAGTTTTTACATAATTATTTTCATGAGCGATTCTTATAGTATCGTCCATATATTTTTTTATACCTGGATAAGTGTTTAAGTAGTCTTCTATAAATTTAGATGCTTCTTTAGTAGTCGTTCCTAAATTTTCAGAAAGTCCATATCCACTAATTCCATATATTATTCCAAAATTAACTGCCTTAGCTACTCTTCTCATATCTTTAGTAACATCATTTATATCAACTTTAAATATATCACTAGCAGTTTTAGTATGAATATCTATATCATTTTTAAATGCCTCTTTTAATGCTTCTACTTGTGAAACATGAGCAAGAATTCTAAGTTCAATTTGAGAATAATCAGAACTTAAAATAACAGAATCCTTAGAAGGTAAAAAGGCTTTTCTTATAAGTTTTCCATATTCATATCTTACAGGTATATTTTGTAAATTAGGTTCTATTGATGAAAGTCTACCTGTACGAGTAAGTGCTTGAGTATAAATTGTATGTACTCTACCATCTGAATGTATAGAAGATATTAATCCTTCTATATAAGTACTATAAAGTTTTGTAAGCATTCTATATTCTATTATCATATTTATAATTGGGTGTTTATCAACTAATTTATTTAAAATTTCTATAGCAGTTGAATATCCAAATTTACCTTTTTTACCATGTGGTAAATTTAATTCTTCGAATAATACTGTGCTTAATTGTATTGGAGATGCTATTTTAAATTCATGCCCTGCTGCTTCATATATATTTTTTTCTACCTCATCTATTTTTTCTTTAAATTCAACTCCCATTTTATTTAAAATGTCTTTATCTACAATCACTCCATTATATTCCATATCACCTAATGTATATGATAAAGGTATTTCTACATCATTAAATAAAGTTATTAATTCTTCTTTTTTTAATTTATCAATTAAAATATCATGAGTTTCATAAATAAATTTTGCTTTAGATACACATGTATAAGCAATTACATCTATATTTGGTTCTACTAACTTATTTTGTTTTCCATAAATAGCATCATAAAATGGAATATCATAGTCAAATTGATTTGCTAAATAAGCTATATCATCTTTAACATTGTAGTCAAGTAAATAACCTGCAAGCATAGCGTCATAATTCATATTATCGATTTTTATTTGATTCCACTTTAATGCAACATAAACTTTCTTAATGTCATATGTATATTTTTCTACTGTTGTTAAAAAAGTTGGATTTTGTTTTAATACTTCAAATGGTATAAAAATACTATTATTTTCATTATATACTCCCATTCCAAGTATTTTAGAATTATGGTAATTCGTTCCAAGTATTTCTAAATATACTGCGCACTTACTATCTATATTTATCTCATCTACATTTTTAATTATTTTTACTTCAAATGGTTCTGTTATTTTTTCTTCTATTTTTTCATTTTTTAAGAATGAATAAAATTCTAATTCTTCATATAAATCGTTAAGACCTTTTTGATTTCCTTTGTAAACAATATCTTCTAAACTTATTTCAATTGGTACATTTTTAACTATGGTAGCCAAATAATAACTTTCATATGCATCATTTTTTCCGTCTAATAACTTTTCTTTTATTTTTCCACTTATATTTTCTATATTTTCATATATACCATCTAATGTTTTATAATCTTGTAATAGTTTTAAAGCGGTTTTTTCACCTATTCCTTTAACGCCTTTTATATTATCTGAAGTATCCCCCATTAATGCTTTTAAATCTATTATATTTATAGGATTTATTTTATATTCTTCATAAAAACTTTCTTTATTATATCTTATATAATCTCTTGTTTTTAATAATTTAATATCTACACTATCAGATATTAATTGAAGTAAATCTTTATCACTACTTATTATAGTACCTACATAATTTGTATTATCGCAAAATTGAGCAAAAGTACCAATTATATCATCTGCTTCATAATTTTCTATTTCATAATATTTTATACCCATCAATGTTAATAATTCTTTAGCAATAGGAAACTGCTCTCTTAATTCGTTTGGCATTTCCATTCTACCGGCTTTATAATCTTTGTATTTTTCATGTCTAAAAGTTTTACCTTTATCAAAAGCAACTAATATATATGTTGGTTTTTCTTCTAATACAATTTTATTTATCATATTAGTAAATCCAAACAATGCATTAGTAGGAAATCCTTTACTATTTTTCATAAAATTTCCACTATATGCTGTTGCATAATAGCTTCTAAAAAGTAAGTTATTACCATCAACTAGAATTATTTTTTCCATGTCATTCACCCATTTTAATTATATCACATAAATTAAAGTAGTGATGTAATTTGAAAAAAATATTACTTATAATTTTAATTTTTTTAACAGGTTGTTCTAGTTCTACTTTAACATGTTCTAAAGTTAATTATTCAACAATTTATGGTAAAGAAACTATAACAGAAACATATAATTTTAAAAATGATAAATTTTTACATTATACTAATAATAAAATTATTTATTTTGATAATGATATGATTAAATATATAGAGAATTTATTTGAATACTACAATGAATATTTAATAGTTGTTAATGAAAATATAAAAGGTTCTAGTACAAATATAAATAAAACAAGTAATAGTATTATTACTAATATAGATATTAATATAAATTCTTCTGATGATTCTTTAGAAAAAATAAATATTAATAAAAATATGTCTTTAAATTATTTAAAGAAAGATTTAATCGAAAAAGGTTATTCTTGTGAAATAGAAAATTAGTTGTATTTTGCTTAAATAAGGTGTAAAATTAAGTATGAGGTGAATATATGAATAAAGTTTTAAGTAAAGACCCATCTAGTATTGTTAATTCAGTTTTATTTTTATTGATTGGTATTATATTGTTCGCTAATCCAAATGGAATAGTATCTCTTATAGCATACTTAATAGGAATTGTTGTAATAATTATTGGAGCTTTTAGAATTTTTAATGCAACAAAAAGTAAAAATACTCCTAATTATAATGCTAAATTAACAATTGGAATATTATGTATTGTTATTGGTATTGTATTAATGTTCTGTGGTCCTATAATTGAAATAGTATTTAGATTTTTTATAGGTGGCTGGATATTAATAGGAGGTATTAATAAATTAGTTATTGCAATCAATATGAAAGATAAATCTAATGATTGGATTAAAGTATTGATAGTTTCTATTCTACTTCTTATTATTGGTTTATATGTTATACTTAAATCAAATTTAGTATTTTCTTCAATTGGATTAATAATGATAATTTATTCTGTTATTTCAATAGTTGGATACTTTATGACACCAAAACAAAAAAACAAAGATATTATTTAATTATTAAAAAATGGTTCAATTTGAACCATTTTTATTATATTTTTAAATGTTTTTTTACTGCTACTAAACTACCAAACATACCTACTAACATTCCTATTAATAGTAATATACCTGAAACCAAATATATAAATGGTTCTGGCGCTATTAATCTAATAAATGGTGAGAATATTTGGCCATTGAAGTTTTCAAATATTGCAACATATCCATATGTTGTTACTAATATTGGTATTATAGAACCTAATATTCCTAAAAATAAACCTTCAAATACAAATGGTATTTTTATATTCATATTTGATGCTCCAACTAATCTCATTATTTCTATTTCTCTTTTTCTTGAGAAAATTGTTATTTTTATAGTATTTGCAATTAAGAATGCTGTTACAAGTATTAAAGCAACTACTACACCTATGCTTATTTTTCTTATAACATCAAATAATGAAATTAATTGTTTTACCATATCTTCCCCATATTGTACAAGTTTTATTGTTTCTTTTTCAGGGTCTAATTTTTCTATTTCATCTGCCACATTATCTATTTTAGAAAGTGATGTTGCTCTTACTAATAAAGTTGGTCTTAAAGGTATCTCATCTTCTACCCATTTACCATCAACTTTCCATTGACTCATAATATTATTATATGTTTCAGAAGATTCCATCATTTCTTCAGCAATTTGTATTTTAGTTTGATGTTCAACTGACTCAACACCATCAATAGATTTTATTTTTTCTAAATATTGTTTAGCTGTATCCTCATCTGTTTTTGTATCTAAAAACGCTACTATGGTTACATCTTGTTCAACAAGTCTAGTGAAATTATTTACATTATAAGAAAGTATAACAGCAATTGAAACAACTAATAATGTTATAGTTATACATGATATTGATGCAAATGAAAGTGAAAAATTTCTAAAAACACTTTTAAAGGCATCTCTTATATTTCTTCCAAAAATTCTAATTGCTTTCATGTACATAAGTTCCTTTCTCATAATCTTTTAGTATTCTACCTGCATCAAGTAAAATTACTCTTTTTTTCATCTTTGATACAATTTCTGTATCATGTGTAACCATTATTATTGTTGTTCCTAATTTATTAATTTCTTCTAGTACTGACATTATTTCCATACTAGTATCTTCATCTAGATTACCTGTTGGTTCATCGCATATTAATAGTTTTGGTTCATTTACAATAGCACGAGCAATTGCGACTCTTTGTTGTTCTCCACCTGATAATTGTGTTGGATATTGTTTTGCTTTAGATTTTAACCCAACGAGGTCTAATACTTTCATAACTCTTGAATATATTTCTGATTTTGGTAGTCCAAATATTTCAAGTGCGAAAGCTACATTTTCGTAAACATTAAGCTTAGGTAATAACTTGAAGTCTTGGAATACTACACCTATCTTTCTTCTTATTTTAAATACTTTCCAATTTTTTAATTTTGCTACATCGATTCCTCCAACAATTATTTTTCCACTTGTTGGTCTTTCTTCTCTGTATAACATTTTTATAAGAGTTGATTTACCACAACCTGTTTGACCTATTACAAATACGAAATCTCCCTTTTCGATTGCAAGGTCTATATCATTAACAGCAACTACGCCATTTTTATATTTTTTTGTTACTTTCTGAAATCTAATTAAATCCATTTTATTCTCCTCCATATACCTCATAAGCATCAGTAACTAGGAAAAATGCTTCTTTATCGATTGCATGAATTCCTTCTTTTGCTTTAAAATATTCTTTCGTTGGTATTGTACACATTATAACTTTTTGTTTTGAATTTGTGTAACCTCCTCTTGCTTCTAAAATGGTTACACCATGGCTTAAATATTGCAAAATAAATTCTTTTACTTTATCTTCATGTTCTGTTATTATGTAGAATGTTTTTGAATTTGAAATTCCAAGTATTACTTTATCTGTAATAACACCTATTATATACATATTTATAATTGAATAAATAAAGTTTTGCCAACCAAGTATAAATAGTGAACTAAGTATTATTACTCCATCTGTAAATACCATCGCCTTTCCTATTGATGTTTTTGACTTAGTAGATACTATTTGATTTAAAATATCCGTTCCACCTGTTGTAAAACCAGATTTAAATATTAATCCATGACCAAGTCCACTTATAATTGCGCCAAAAACTATTATTACTATTATTTCTGTTGAACCTAAATCCACATATTGTATAATCCAACTTGTAGATTCAACAAATATTGGATATAAAAGTGAACCTACTATTGAGTTCCTTGTTTGGTCCTTTCCTAAAACTAAAAAGCTTAAAACTAATAATATTACTGAACCAATTAAAATAACTAAAGATGGATTTATACCTAATGTTTTGTTTAATATTACACCAAGTCCACTTACTCCATATACAACGCCATATGGTAAAACAAATATGTTAAATGCTACTGAAACAAGTAAAAGACCTGCTAAAAATTGTGCATATCTAATTAACCTCGTTTTTGAATAAATTTCTTGTAAAATTAATTTTTGACCATTTTTCTTTTTAAAAAACATACTAACCTTCCTTTAAAGCACTATTTATAAATACATCTATATTTCCATCTAAAACATCTTCTACATTAGTTACTTCTGTATTTGTTCTATGGTCTTTAACTAATGTATATGGGCACATTATATAACTTCGTATTTGTGACCCAAAATTTATATCATCTAAGTTACCTTTTATATTTTTTAATTCATCATTTCTTTTTTCTATCTCTAGTTTATATAATTTACTCAATAAGACTTCCATTGCTTTTTCTTTATTTTGAATTTGACTTCTTTCGTTTTGACAAGTGACTACTATTTTTGTAGGTATATGAGTTATTCGTACAGCTGAATCTGTTGTATTAACTCCTTGTCCTCCACAACCACTACTTCTATATACATCTATTCTTATATCTGATTGTTTTATTTCTATATCAATTTTTTCGTTTTCAAAAAGTGGAGTTACATCTACACCTGCAAAAGAAGTATGTCGTCTTGAATTTGAATCAAATGGTGAAATTCTTACTAATCTATGTATTCCCTTTTCGTTTTTTAAATACCCATATGCATTTATTCCTTTTACTATTGCTGTTAAACTTTTTATTCCAGCCTCATCACCATTTTGAATATCTGTTACTTCTATTTTGTAGCCTTTTTTTTCACACCATCTTTGATACATTCTATAAAGCATTTCTGCCCAATCACAAGCTTCTGTTCCACCTGCTCCAGAGTGTATTTCAAGTATAGCATTACATGAATCATATGGCTTAGAAAGGAGTGTTTCTATTTCTAATGTTTCTAATTGTTGTGTTAAAGAATCTATTTCACTTTCTAATAATTCTTTTATTTCTAAGTCCATTTCATTTTTTATTGACTCTAATATTTCTACATTAGATTCGATTTTTTCTTTTAGTTTTGATGTCTTTTCAAGTTTATTTTTTAATTCATTTAATTGTGAAATTACTTTCTCACTATCTTTTTTTGAATCCCAAAAGTTTGGCAATAATGTTTTTGATTCTAATTCCTTTATTTGTTGTTCTTTTGAATTTGGGTCAAAGTAACCTCCATAATTCATTAATTCTATTTAGTAGATTGCTATAAATATTTGATAGTTCATAGAGTTCCATATCATCACCATAACAATTATAACATTAAATATATTTTTTTTCCATCAATTACACAAAATTATCACAAAAGTTTTTTAATTACTAAAAAAATCAATATTTACTAACAAATATTAATTTTTTTTAAATAAACTATTTATATACTTCTACCATATATATTTTTTCACCTTTTGATACAAATTTAGTTTCATATTCTGTTGGTATGTTTTCTTTTATATCATCATTATATAAATCAAGTGAAATTTTATCTATTTTATAATTATAATCTGTAAATGATTTTATAGAATATTCAAATAATTTTCTATTGTCTGTTTTCATAATAATTCTTTTACTTTTTTTAAATATATTATCGTATTTTACTAAAAAATCTAAGCTAGATAATCTTCTTTTTTCATGCCTAGTTTTAGGCCAAGGGTCTGAAAAATTAAGATATATGACATCTATTTCTTTTTCAAATACATTATCTATTTCTATTGCATCTATTTTGATTAACTTTAAATTTTTGATTTCTAAATTTTCTAATTTTTCAACAGCTCTTACCATAACGCTATCAAATTTTTCGATTCCAATATAATTTATATTAGTATTTTTTAATGCTTTATTTATAATAAAATTACCCTTACCCATTCCTATTTCAATTTCAATAGGATTATCATTTCCAAATAAACTTTTAAAGTTGCCTTTATAATAACTTGGATTTTTAATTATATATAGTGATTTATCTATTTTTTCTTCTGCGCCTTTTACTTTTTTAAGTCTCATAAAAACCTCCTTATTTATTTTTACATTTTTAAGTTAAAAAGTAAAGATATGAACCTATTTTTTTATTAAGCATATAATTAATTAGAACTAAAGGAGAGTGTAAAATGAAAAAAGACAGAAATTGTGGAAATGTTCCATATCCTATTTATCCTCAGTATCAAGGAATGATGCCAGGAGCAGTAATGCCAGGAAGTGTTATTCCTATGAATGGTCCAATGCCTATGCCAAGTCAAAGTTTTAATTATCAAACGACTTCTAATACAATCGAACAACAATTATCAAATTTAAATAATCAAGTTTCTTCTCTTGAAAAAAGAGTAAGTAATTTAGAAGCACTAGTTGGAAACAAATATAATTCTTCAAATTTTCAAATAATGTAATGAATAAATAATTTGTTTTTAATCACTATATAATTAGAAAGGAAAATATATATGAATATAGATATAAGAAAAAGTATTATAAATAATTTTAAAGATAGTTCAAAAGATGAAATAAATGATTCAATTTCATCTTCTATAAAAGAAAATGATGAAATAACTTTACCAGGATTAGGAGTATTTTTTGAAATACTATGGAAAAATAGTGATGAGGTTGAAAAACAAAATATTTTAAATATTATAAGCAATAATATGAAAGAGGGTTCAATTTGAATCCTCTTTTAATATTTCTATATTATCTACAATAATTTGAAGTTTATCATACCTTTTTTCAAGATTTCCCCATACATGAATAATATCTGATTTATGTATATTATTATTTTTTTCATATATTCTTGGAAATAAAGTTAAATCTATACTTTCTGTTTCATCTAAACCTGTTATAAAGCCCATTTTATCTCCTTTTTTTGTGGTAGTTTCAGATACTCTTTTTACTAATAAAACTAGTTCCACTTTTTTATTTAAATATTTTTCTATTTCATTAATAGCAGGTGTATTATATTTTACTTTATATTTAGTTATTGGATGACTACTAATATAAAATCCAAATGTTCCTAATTCTAAATTCATTTGTTCATCTTGCTTAAAATCTTCTATTTGCTCTATTATAGGTTTTAACTCATCTTGAAGTAAACTTCCTATTTCAGCATAATTTACTATTATATCTAAATTATTAATTAATGTTTTTTTGTTATATCCTAAATTATCAAAACAGCCTGAATATATTAGTGCTTCTATAGTTGATCTATTCGTATTTTTTCCATAACATCTATTTACAAAATCAAATATATCTACAAATTGTCCTTTTTCTCTTTCACTTATTATTGATTCAACTGTGCTTATACCAACATTTTTTATTGAATTAAGTGGGAAATACAAAAATCCATCTTTTTCAATATATTTATTTGTACTTATATTAATATCTGGTTTATGTAGTTTTACATCTAATTTTTTACATTCATAAATATATTCATTTGTTTTTATTGAGTTACCTATTACCATATTAAGTAAATTTTTCATAAATAATAAACTATAATGGGATTTTAAATAAGCCATTTTTATTGATATTATTGCATAAGATACTGAATGTGCCCTATTAAATCCATATGAAGCAAATTTCAAAATTAAATCATATACTTTAATAGCTGTTGCCTCATCATATCCATTTTTAATACATCTAGAAACAAATTTATCTTTTTCTTTTATTAAAATATCTTCTTTTTTCTTACTCATTGCTCTTCTAAGTACATCAGATTCTCCTAATGTATATGATGCCATTTTAACAGCAATAAGCATTATTTGCTCTTGATATATTATAATTCCATAAGTATCTTTTAAAATATCATATAAATCATTATGCAAATAATCTATTTTTTCTAACTTTCTTTTTCTTCTTATATATAAATCTATATTTTGCATTGGCCCAGGTCTATAAAGTGCGATTGAAGCAATTATATCTTCAACACTATCTGGTTTAAATTTTTTTAAAAAATTCATCATACCTTCTGATTCAAATTGAAATATACCTATTGTATTAACATCAGTGAATATTTTAATAGCTTTAGCGTCATTTATTGGTATACTATCAAAGTCTATATTTGCTTCATCTATTACATCTTTTATTAATGTAAGATTTTTAAGTGCGAGAAAATCCATTTTAAGAAGTCCTAAACTTTCTAAATATTCCATTGAATACCCTGTAACATAGAAAAGTTTATGTGATTTATCAAGTGGAATTATTTCATCAAGTGGTTTATCACACATTACAACACCTGCTGCATGTATGCTTGTATGTCTTTTAAGTCCTTCTATCTTACTAGCTACTTTATATAATGTTTTTAATTCATCATTTAAACTTATGTATTTTTTTATTTTAGGATTTGTATTATAATTTTCTACTAAGTTTAAGTTTGAACTTATCATTCTACATAATTTATCTACCATGTTTGCTTCTATAGACATAGTTCGTGCGACATCTCTTATTGCTTGTTTCGCACCTAATGTTCCAAATGTAATAATTGGTGCGACATTTTTAATACCATATTTATTTATTACATAATTTACCATATCATCACGATATCTATATTCAAAATCTATATCTATATCTGGCATAGTAATTCTTTCAGGGTTTAAAAATCTTTCAAATAATAAATTATATTTTATTGGGTCAACAGTAGTTATATTAAGTACATATGATACTAATGAGCCTGCTGCACTACCTCTTCCTGGACCTACTAAAATATTATGTTCTTTTGCATATTTTACATAATCCCAAACTATTAGAAAATAATTACAAAATCCCATTTTATTGATTATTTCTAATTCTTTTTTTAATCTATCCATATATATTCTTGATACTGTTGTTCCAAATATTTTTTTTAATCCTTCTATACATAATTTTTTTAAGTAAGAATAACTATCTAAATTATCAGGACAAACAAATTTTGGTATCAAATTATCTTCATGTTCTATTTTTATATTACAAATTTTTGTAAGTTCATAATTGTTTTTTAAATCATATCCTAATTTTATTAATTCTTCTTCTTTTATAAAGCTATTATTCATAAGTACATTTTCTACATTTTCAATTAATATGGAATCTTTAATAGCTGTTAAGTATTTTAAATAAATATTATCTTGTTCATTTAAGTAACATATTTGATTTAAGTATATTTTATTTTTATCTATATTTTCAAATTCATATTTATTTTTATATCCTTTGTAAATTATTTCGTAAATTTTTTCTAACTTATCGTATAAAGATAAACTTTTAAAAGGCACTATACATATAATCGATTTGTTATATTCTTTTAATATATCAAAATTTATTTTGTCTTCTGTTGTTAATGTTGATAGTTTAATTAAATTTTTATAACCAATATTATTGATACAATATAAAACTATAGGATTATCTTCTATTATTAGTTCTAATCCTACTATAGGTTTAATATTATTTGATATACACTTATTATAAAATTCAATTACACCATACATATTATTATCTGTAATTGAAAGTGATTTAATATTATTTTTAACTGCATAATCTATTAATGAATCAATGTTTATCAAACTTGATAACAATGAATTATCAGTTTTAATATATAATGGTGTATACATATAATCACCTCTAGTTATAATTTTACCATATTTTTTATTTTTTAAAATATTATATTTGACTTATTAAAAATAATGTGATAAAGTTATATGGCATAGAGATTTTATAAGGAGGGACATTTATGGCTAAAAAAGTAACATGTAAAAAACCTTTGTCCGGAAATAGAAGAAGTCATGCTTGTAACGCTACAAAACATGCTCAAAAACCAAATTTACAAAAAATCACTTTAGATAATGGTAAATCAGTAAGGATTTCTGCAAGGGAATTAAGAGAATTAAAGAAAACAAGTAAAGCTAACGCTTAACTTGTTTTTATTTTTCAAATTTTACGCAAATATTATCTATAATTGGTACTAATAGATTTGCAATAATCGTAGATAAAAATATATCTGCAAATGGTAGTATAAATCTAAATATAAGTGTAAATAACGCTATTAATATTCCATACACTACTTGTCCTAAATTTGTAACAGGGCTTGTGTATGTTGATGAACTTATAAATATTAATGAAAATATAATTGACCCTATAAATAGATTAAATATTACAAAATATATATCAAAATTATTTAATATTCCTATAATTGAAAATCCAATTAAAAGTGTTATTAAAGTGGAAATTGGTATTAAATATTTAATTGCTTTTTTTATTGCAAGATAAATAAAACTTATAATACAAAATAATATGCTTACTTCTCCAATTCCTCCTGGAACATTTCCAACAAAATATTGTTTTAAATCTCCATATGGTTTTACTACTGTTTCATAGTCATAGTTTGACTGGATTTCACTTTGAAGTGGTGCATTATTATATTTTGTACTTTCAAATTTATTTAAATAACTATATCCACCATTTATAAGGGAAAATATGGATATTATAATGAATGAAAGTGCGACTGTATTAAATATATGTTTATTTGAAATTCCAAATAATATTTTTTCTAAGATTGTTGAAATAAAACACGATAATACTATTACAAGTATAGGTGTATTCATTGGAATAACTAAACTTAATATAATACCTGGCAAAAATGAAAATGAATTTTTTATGTATTCTTTTATATCTACATTTTCTTTATGGAAAACAATTGTATATAAAGTGTCAAATACAAATGTAGATAGTCCACATATAATTATTATAAACAATGGATACAAACTATTTAAAAAATCTGTTTGTCCTTTAAATAATAATACTAATCCATTTTTATATATAGCAAATATTATTATTGGTATAAGCGCAATGGAAATGTTTTTCATTATTTTAAAGGAAGTGTTTTCAGTGTGTATGAAAGGTCCATTTGTATTCATTATTTATCACCCACCTTTTCTATAATACTTCTTAAATCTATTTTTGCAGGGCATATATATGAACAAAGTCCACAGTGAATACATTTATCAATATTTAATTGTTTTAGTTTTTCTTTATTGTTTTGATTATCTTTTATAAGAACAGGTGATATTTTCACAGGGCAATTTTTTGTACATTGTCCACATCTTATACATTCTGTTTCTTTATTTTGTTGTAATTCTTTTAAAATAATTACACATGATGTATCCGTTGTTGCGATAACATCTTCTATGTCTTCTATATATTTTCCCATCATTGGTTCTCCAACAATCATATTTATATTACTTGTTGTCTTTCCTATTTTATTTACTATTTCTATTAATGGAGTTCCTATTTTTACATAAACATTTTGTGGTTTTTTTATTCCATCTCCTGTAAATGTTATTATTCTTTCGCATAAAGGTTTATTATATTTTAATGATTCATATATTGCATATATTGTTGAAACATTGTTTACAACTACTCCTTTTTCAATAGGCATTTCATTATAGTTAATTCCTAAAATATATTTTACCAAATTTCTTTCCCAACCTATTGGATATATATCAGGAACTGTTACAATTTTGATTTTTAAATATGTTCCTATGAATGAATTTAAAATGTTTAAAAGTTCTAAATCATTTTTTCTAACTGCTATTAGTGCTTTATCTATTTCGTTTATTTCAAGCATTGCATCAATTGTTTCTAGTATTTCTTCACATCTCTCTACTAATAAAACATAATCGCTTGTTACATATGAACTGCATTCTGTACAATTAATTATTAAAGTATTTATTTTATTTTCTGTTTCGTATTTTAAGTAAGTTGGATAACCACTACCCATTCCTACTACTCCACAATCTTTTATTGTTTTTATAAATTCTTCTTTTGTATATTCATTTATTTTTTTGTTTACTACTTTTTTTATTTCTTCTTTTTCTTTGAAATCATTTTCTATTACTACACATTTTACTTTTTTTCCATTTGAATAAGTTTTTTGAACATAGTCTATTACTGTTCCACTTATACTTGAATTTATAGGTATTTTGAAGTTTCCTTTTCTTCTTCCAATTACACTACCTTTATAAACATAGTCACCTTTTTTTACTGTTATAGTAATGTCTTCATCATTTCCACTTATTAATGGTATATAAACAAAGTTTGGTTTATTATAAAAACCTATTCTTTTATTTTTTGAAATTGATTTAAATTTAGGTAATTTTACTCCTCTAACCATAATTTACCTCCATATAGATAATTATACAATTTTTTTTTACAAAAAAAAAGACCTAATAATATTCAATAATTTGTATAAATAAATTGTAGTTAAAAATAAAAAATTATATAACTAATCTATATTTAATTAATAATTTTGTTATATTTTTATAGTTGTTCGCTTGTTTTATAATTATATATAATATATAATTTGTATAGGGAATATCAGTTGTTGAGTGTCTACCAAATCTCTTACAGAGAGGAGGTTTGATATAAATGAAGAAAAGGATTTTTATTATAAAAATTCTAAGGCTTATTTCTATCATTTTACTACTCCTAATCATAATGGTTATAGTAATAAAAAAATGACACTCATTCGCTAGAATAAGTGCCTAAACAAATTTATTTTGGGTAGACATTCAACTTGCAAAAACTGAATGTTCCCTTTTTATTTTATTCAAGTTTCCTTGACATATTCATAATATCATAAAATTAGTATTTATGCAAATTATAAACAAAATTAAAATATATAGAGAAAAAGTCAAATGACTAATCTTATACCAATAAGTCAAGTAGTAATAGCTACTAACTAATATAATTATAGAATATTTTTAAAAATTTTATTTCATTTTGTAGTCTGTTCGCTTGTTTTATAATTATATACGATATATAATTCATATAGGGAATATCAGTTGTTGAGTGTCTACCAAATCTCTTACAGAGAGGAGGTTTGATATAGTGAAAACTAAGACTTTTACAATAAAAGTTCTAAAGTTCATTACTATCATTTTATTTCTCCTTATCATTATGATAGTAGTAATAAAGAAATGACACTTAATTCATAAGAATTAAATGTCGAACTAATTTTTTGGGTAGACATTCAACTCGCAAAAACTGAACGTTCCCTTTTTATTTTATGCAATTTCTCTTGCCAAATACATAATACCATAAAATTAATGTTTGTGCAAGTTATAAACAAAATTGGAGTATATAGAGAAGAAGTCGAATAACTTTTCTTATGCCAATAATCAAGTAGTAATAACTACCAACTAATATAATTATGTTACATATTTTACATTTAGTAAATTTATTCATATAAATTATTAAAACAAATTTGTCTTAAAATTAAATAATAACGAAACTGATACCTAAAATACCATACTTTTCTTGATCTTCTAATTTATAAATACTATTAAAAATATTAATTAATTCTTCTGATGTAATATTATTGGAAATTAAATTTTCTATTTTATAATCATTTATTAAATCTCGTATTGATTTATAGTAAGACAATCCAACAACTTTAACTGTAAAAAATTTATTATAATCATCAAATAAATGAAATGTTATTGTATCATTTATTTTTATTTTTTGCCTTTTTTCGTCATTTAATCTTAATTCTATTCTTTTAGTTCCATTGATGACAGAATTATAATATTCTTTTTTTAACTTCATATCAAAATTATTAACTTCTATACATTTAATGTGAATTGCATATATGCCGTTTTCTTTTATTCCCTGAGTATAATTTTTAAACGAATTAATTGATTTGACACCTATTTGGAAATCATTTGTAGATGATAAGGTATATTTTGTCCCTTCAACCATTAATAATTCCTTTTCATTTTTATACCATATGTTTTCTATTACTTTACATCTTAATCTTTCATTTTTAGAATTTGAAAAAATAATTATATCTCCTGAATTAATATTACCATAATCTTTCTTTTTTTTATTAGTAGTAACTCTTATTTCTACTTTTTTGATACCATTTTTTATGGCTTTAAATGCTTGATCATTTATATCTAAATTTATTATCTTTTCCATATTAATTTCTTGTCACTTCTTTCCAAAAAAACAGATAGTTCTTGATATCTTGTTTCATATGCATAACTTTGTGGTGGAGTGAAATAAAATTTCTCTCTTAAAGTAGATAGTTTTATAGGATGAGTTAGCTTATAAACTTTATCAATTTTATATGCGTATTTTGATTTTTTTCCTTCATTAAAAAGTTTATTGCCATCTCCTTCAATTTCTATTTTTTGAGGAGTGCTAATTATATCGGTTATCTCCATTATATATTTTAATTCACAAATGGGAGTAGTAACATATACATAAAGTTTATTAAACTCTTTTTTGGAAATATAATTTCTAAATTCATATGTCTTTATTCCTTTTTCAATTTTATCTGCTGCTATAGGATTAATACTGACAAAAATTGCATTATTCATTTTCTTCAAACTCCTTAATAAAATAATAAATTGTATAATGCCTAAAAAGCATATAAGGATTTTCAAACCAATTAGAAACAATATCATATAATTTTTTTAAACCATTTAATCCATATTCCTGTTTTAAATATTTATAATTAATAAATGCAGTAGGAATATCTGAATAAGCACCTTCTTTAACATATAACGATTTAGACATTTTAGCACCAGACCAATCTAATATAAGTGGAGCATAAAATATCATTGATAACGTATGTGCTGGATAACCTAAATAAGAAGCAAGTTTATATCTCATTTCTTCTTGATAAAATCCTGCATAGTCACTTCCCGTAACTCTAATAATTTGATAATCGTAATTAGAATTATTATTAACTAAAGTATAATAAATGCATCTAATTAAATTTCTATATGGCGAATTGTATTCTAACATTGATGTATCTTTGTTTAAATCTGCATAATACTCGCCATGTATAGGACAATTAAATATTATTTTGTTATTTTCATATTTGTTTAAAATACTATTCTTATCAGTTAATCCACATTTTGGGCAAGACATTCTAATTCTGATTTTATTATATTTTGGATCAAGTCTTGAACTGATATATTCTTTATTTTCAATAATCTTTTTAATAATGTTAGATATTTCAGGTTGGCTATTAAATTCTTTCTGATACCTTATTTCATAATCAATACCGGTTAAATTCTTATAATAATTTAAAATTTCTAAATATTCATTGAAAAATTCATTTATTTTTCCCGTATATTTTAGACTTTTTTGATATTTTATTTCATTAATTATTGATGTTTCACTTGGAGCTGAATCAATTACTTCGTATAAAATTATAACTTTCTTGTTTTTATCATATTTCATAATATTTGATGCCAGTCCAAAAGATAGTGCTATTGTTTCTAAAGTACCAAAATGTGGTGAAGAATTAGGCTGTGCACCAACACTAATTTTAATTATATTTTTTGTATATTGTTTTAAAATATATGGTATTATTTCTTTTTCAAACATATACGAAGCCCCTCCAAGCGGATTATGCACAATACCATCACAATTGATTTTCATAATATTGCCCAACTTTCTAATTAATATTTGTTTCGTTAAATATTATAGCATAAAAACAGAAAATTTTAATCTATTTGACCAAAATATAGTAGAATTTCTATTACAAAAATTGCATATAAATTCTATTTTTTTCTTAATTCTTTACCATTCACTAATTTTTTCTTTATAATTTTAATCATGTAATTCTGTCCTTTCTTTAACTTAAACACAAAAAAATACCAACTTCTTTCGAAATCGATACTTTGTATATTAAGTCCAATACTATAAATAGTTCGGACAGATTTCCAACTGGAGCCCTAAAGGAAGAAGTACGACAACTTTTGGAGCTAGATAATAGTTAGTAATAAGTCATTAACTAATATAA